>WAMJ01000154.1 GCA_015522385.1 Candidatus Heimdallarchaeota archaeon | reverse complement strand
TAGAGAATATGTCTTAAGACCTAATTAGATCGAAATCTCCCAGAAAAGCTTAACTTTTCCCGATATTGAGATGATTAGATGGGCATAAGGATTCGAACAGTTGATCAGCTCTACATCCTACCGGACATCCACACAGAATTCACGCATAACCGCTGGGTATCCGCACTCTGGGACGCGGTCATGGGAGACCAGACCCTTGTGGACGTCGTGGCGGGGATATTCACGGGTGTGGCCACCGCTCTGCAGAGGGTGAAGGACGGACTGAGTGCTGCATGGGATGGAATCAAGAGTGCAGGGGAGTTCATTGTTGACACCGTCATCCGCACGATTCTCACCTCCATGCGGGTGAGTCTGGTTGAAGCATTCAGCGCATTCTTCTCGGTTCTTGCCTCGCAACTTGGTGGTACCTTCAGGAGGGACGGCGAGGTCATGACAATCAGCATCTTCGGGCGTACCGTCGTCCTCGAGATTGTCCAGGGGCGGTACACCCTCGATTTCACCGCCAACAGTAGCAGCATCTATGTCTACGACCCATTCGGTGTCGAGACGCTGGGACTGTCCTCGGAGGCGAGGGGGAGCATGCTCCTCTATTTCGCCCTGAGCCTGCTCTCTGCGTTCATGATTATCACCGCTAAATCGCAGGGAGCTTCTGGTCTAACCGTCTGGCCTCTGCTTATAGGAGGAATAACAGTGGGTATGATGGGGTTCTTCATGATTTTTATCGAGGCTATGTCGCGTGCTCTTGACGGTGGATCTGCTGAACCCACCTTGTACGAGTGGAACAGGGTATTCGGGGGACTGTTCACGATAAGTGCAATCACAGAGGTTCTTATTAATGTGATAAAACCGGAGCGATTATTCCTAAAATTGTTGATATTAGGTGCACTCTTGATTGGTGGATCTATTACGGGTGTTGCACCATGGTTAAGTAATGCAGAGGATGGTGGAATCACTGACGAAGTTAACCAATTCGTCATAATTGGTGTTGGAATTCAACTGGGAATATTATTAACACTTAGGAATTTAGATATGGCGGAACCCAAGACACCTTCAATGGACACGTATGAAATCTTCCTATACATTTCAATTATCACATTCGGAGTACTCTATTTACTCACAGGAGGCGCCATCAATGCAATCTCTCCAATCTAATGACATAACTCCTCCAATTATGAGGAGCAAATATTGGTACATTACTTTCAGTATTGTATATTCTCTCGCACTCATTCGAGGGCTTAGGAATTTTTACCCAATAGATGTCATTCCGTACAGTAATACAGTAATTGACAAGTTTGTTGCCCTTATCTTACTTCTCACCCTTCCCACTTCGATAATTCCATTGAGAAATTTCACCTCTGCTATCAGTTTATACCGATCAGGTGGTGATACAAACGGAGTGCATATCGAGATATTCTACTCTATCTGGATGCAGATTTTTGTCTATGTAGTGGTGTATACAATTCCGTATATTAGATACTTCTTCCTCATATTGGAACTATTTAATTTACTGACCATAATAATTGTATTTAAGTATAGGTCTCGCATCAATATCTCTTTAGGAGGAGGTCTATTGATGATCTTCATGGCTTCGCGGTTGTTCTATCAGGGATTTGGGACGTACTGGCTGATTTAGAAGTCTCTAGACAATCGTTATTTAGAGATTTCTGAGATATTCATAATATGGGGATTTATACATTCACCGTAGAGCAAGTAGAGACTCATGTTCTCGAAAAATTTTTGTGCAAATGTTTTTCTGAATACAAAGTGGGTTTACAATTGTGTATGACACTTGCAAGTGGAAGTATGTTTATTGCAGTACTTTTCAAAAGCTTGGCACTACTTAGGGGGATATTGTAGATGTTTCAAATTGGAGAGGTTAACGGTCAGATTCACATAAGGTATCTGCCTACGTTTAGGTACAGATTTCTCAAACTCCACTCAGTTCGAAGCTGACGACGGTGTCAATTCTATTTACCAGTCTAATGATTTACTGGCTTGGCAATAAATTTAATCCCCGGTATTTTCAGGACATAAATGGACGAGAAATAATTGTACTTACATCTCTTGTGGTATTCGTTGTATACTTGTTCAAGTTCATACTTCTATCAGGCAAGAATTCAGAGGCGATAATACCCATTTCAGATCTGTATATCAACTATCTCTTCTGGATATCTGTTATTAACAAGGATTTTGTGGATGGTCTAGACCCCAAGGAGAGGGAATTGGTAAAGGTGAAATTACTCGGAAATCCCTTGGTACAATTTCACAGAATTCACGTAATAAAGCTTGATCCCTTTTACCTTCAATCTGTAAGCTTCCTCCAAGATCTGGTTTCAATTCTAAAACGACACAACTGTACACTACACCTCGTAGCGAATGAGAGGATTATTGATGTCACTAATTTCCCAAGTTTGGAGGAGGTTGTCCTTGACGAGTTCTATTGGGGCATTAGAATTCAGCTTAGTCAGTATGACTATCTCGGAGTACCAGTGTATCAGAGGATTGTATTTATATTAATAGAAGTTGTAGGGATTGTAATTATATCTCTACAAGGATTACTATTTATCTTCTTCATCACATACCTCCCAAGATTTTTTCTACTCATCATAATAAACCTCAGTCCATTCTACAAGGACTTAAGATATGATTTTGAGAGATATCAATACTTGTCAGATCGTTTCATAGAGACCTAAGATCAAATATGAGTTTCAGTGAGAAATTTTACTCGATGAGATTGAGTACGATAGTGGCACTACCTACTTGGGGATCTTCGCGAGGAAGTCTATACGGCGGGAGATTATCAGGAGAGCACGGACGGATGGGGGAAGGTTTATTGTTGCTTATTTTCTATACAAGGAAGAAGTGATAGAAGTGGCAGAGAATGTAGACATAGACCCAATCTCATTGAGTATCAAATCCGCGGTTGAGAGTATAGGTCTGGCGCGAGTCATAAATGAGATTGGAATAGAGAAACTTTTCGAGAAATTGAGTGAGGAGCAACGAGAGAAGATACTCAAGATACTGACCAAAAAAGAAGAATGAATATATTAACTGAGGATGGTCTATCATAAATTAGATTGAAATCTCCTAGAAAAGCTTAACTCTTCACGATATAGGGATGACATGATGGGTTCAAGGATTCGGAATATAGATCAGCTCTACACCCTGCACGGCACAATCCGCGCGGTACTCACCCATAACCTCTGGGTATCTGCACTCAAGACCCAGATCATGGGCGACCAGACCCTCGCGGATGTTGTTGCTGGCATATTCACAGGAGTAACCTCTGCAGTGCAGGCGGTAAAGGACGGACTGAGCTCTGCGTGGGACGGAATCCGGAGTGCGGGAGAATATGTCACCTCTACGGTTCTGGGAGCGATAATCGACGGTATCCTCGAGACCGTGAAGCAGATGAGTATCGGAATTTTCCAAGCATTGTTTTCAATTGTTGGCATTCCATCTTCTCAGTACTCAATCTCATTCAACTCCAGTGTGATTTGGATTGACTATAATGGGAAGAGTGAGATGATTATACTCACAAGGGAAGACCTTGGATTAATAATTGATGCCGGAGATTACAATATACTCTCTTCAAATATCATCACATCAGATATTGTGGTAGAAACTCTCGGGGTTGGGTTGAATACTGCTCTATCTATGACGGCCATGTGGGGTATACTTATCGGGATCATATCCGCCTACTATTTTACAATTGGAAGCACATCCTCTGCACCAGAACTCATTGCCTTCACATTGCTCGCAATGCTTCCTCTGATCATATCCACAATAACGATTCCATTCATTGAGGAGAATATCCCCTCAAGGACTAATCAGGATAAGATCAGCGAGAGGAAGATATATGTTGACTTATTGACCAAGTATCTTGTACTTCTGGGTGCAAATATACTCGTGAGTGCTTGGCTCGATGGTGCACCATACAAAACTGCTGTCATTGGGCAACTTTTAACAAATACGTTGACCGTTATATCGAGGACAGATTTGTATCGGTTTGATCTTGAACTTCTGAATGATGAACTGATAATTCCTCTTCTGGCCCTCATTGGGGGGATTGCTTTTGAGATCGGATTCAACAAGCAGCTGGATGGAAACCCTGTGAATGAACTTACAGAACGACTTGTTGGGACTACAATAGGCGTGTTTCTCTTTCTTCTCGGTGCAGGATTTGGGGTAATTTTCAACACATTCCTGAAGGAGTACTGGTAGATATGGGCAATGTAGCTAAAGGGCCAGAAAATATTAATTTAATTAGTCCTTTAACCATTTATATTGCTCTAATGGTCAGCCTTCTGACTTATCCGTGGTATGTTGACCACATTCTATTTACCACCTTGGTCTCTGTGTTCTTTTTCTTCCCGAGATGGTTTTCTTGGATTATTTTTGAGAATAACCCATTCCATGATTCCGTCCTATCCAAGATTCAGGGTTTAATCCTGCTCTTGACTCTCTTATTAGACATAGAATTGTACTATAGGGTGGAAATTCTTTTCCTCTTCTATGTAATCAGCTCATGTCTCTACTTCTTCATTCTCAGGTTTGAAGGTACGGAGTTTGTGAAAGGCCTAGTTTTGGAATTTATCGTTCCATTCCTTGCTATCTATCAGAACTTTGACCAGTTTGGTATTGTTTTCAGCCGTTATATCCCAATAATAATTATATTATCAATTGCGCTAGCTGCACTGGTCAATCTGAAGCTTTTACCACCAAACGATAAAACCGAAGAAGAGAGTAAACTGTAATAATTCGAGTGTATAAACAAGTTGATAAAGCTATTTCCTCTTACCACCATTTCGAAGTTGGGACATGCACATTCCGCACCCCTCCAGAAGACTACAGAAAGCTCCTTTAGTCGATCATAGCAAGGGGTATGTATTGGATGAACAATGTGAGGATACTGGGAGTTATATTGTAGGAATAATTATCCTGTATGGTAAACAAATGGCCTAACGGGTTCAAGGATTCAAACCTTTGATCCCCTACACCCAGTTAGAGACAATCCGTGCAGTATTCACGTTTAACTTTGGGGTATTCACACTCTGGGAAACTGTCCTCCCGGGCAAGACCATGGCCGACGTCGTAGCTGGAATATTCACCAGAGTGACCTCCGCAGTGCAGGCGGTGAAGGACGGACTGAGTGCTGCGTGGGACGGGATTGTAGCAGCGGGGTGAGTATGTGGGGAAAACCGTGATCAGTACCCTGTTCGCGTCCCTCGCCCGAATGGTCAACTCAGTACTAGCAGCGCAGGTGATGACCTTCGACAAGGTCTCTGGTGATCTTATACTACTCGGGATCAATGCTGATGGAACTGTGAGCTTCGACTTCCTCGGATCCCTGCTCACGATCGGATTAGGGGCTCAAGGGACTGAACTC
Organism: Candidatus Heimdallarchaeota archaeon; assembly: GCA_015522385.1. The sequence goes on along the minus strand of WAMJ01000154.1, from coordinate 2,761 downwards.
TCAATACCATTCTTGGGTTCTATCATGCATATTGATCCTATTGAGGGTAGCTATGTCGAGACCCTGGGGGTAGGTGACCTGATTGGTACACTCCTCCTTATCATCAAGGAATTAGTGATGATGTTTGATATCGAAGCAGTTAATATTCTCCTCGATTTCTATGGAGGTGTGATTGTCCGATCCCTATTGCTATCAGGAGCAGTTATTGAAGCTCAATTAGCTGCAATTGCGCATAATTCTCAGTGCTACAGCGTCCTTCTTCCTTTTTATGATTTCGTTGATGAGAAAACCAGCATCAGAAATGAGCATGGAGGAGCTGTATGTAGCGAGGGATGCATCTTGGGTAAATGCGATGTTCAATTTCGGGATCTCTATAGCTTTGGTATTGATACTTGGAAATATGATTCAGGCGTCGTTTGGAATTCCAGGATTAATTATTGGGGCAATAATTGGAGTTATAGTTGCTCCCATTACCGGTAGATCCCTATCGAGCATCTTAGATTTTGTATCAGGGGACTTCAGCTCTTTATTCAATATTGGATTCAAGAATAATATCAATAGGTACGAGTCCACAGGAAAATACATTGTTACTGTTACAAGTATTGGTTTAGGAATAATAGCGGGAGCTCTCATAGGAGGAGGTATAGCGGGAATCGAGGATGTATATCAATTTTTTGGGCGAAAGAAACCTAGCGCTCTATCAGACCTAGGAAATCTTGGAACTCTTCCTCTCATCATGCTATTTCTTGGAAAGTATCTTCTTCTGTATAACCTATTTATCATATCTACAGAAGTTTTTAATCAGGAAATAAGGACGAGGTGAGAGATGATGATAGATAGAGCCAAATTTTATAATTCATCTCGACCGATTGCACATGACGTTGGTTTACTAATACTTGTCCTTGTTTATAATATTCAAATTGGGACATTACCCATCAGACTGCTATACGTACCATTTTTTATGATATCAATACAACTGAGTTGGTGGCATATCGATTATGTTTACAGCTATTTGAGCAAGGTTTACAAGGATGATTCACTCAGTCAAGGATCCCACTATGGCTATGAGTTCAGTATTTCAATTGTTTTTGTCATAATCCTTTCTATGGGTGATTATTTTTGGGTAATTCTCATCGTCGTCACAATCTATCTCCTAATTCATGGATATAACCTCTCAAATGTGCCTCTATTCGAGATTGTTGATATTGATGAAGACAACATTACCATCAAATTCCTCGAACCCGTCCTCGGAAAACTATTCTCGATCAGACCAATAATTTATTCGTATACTCTCCGTAGAAAGAAGATGAGGTATTTTAATATACTCTATTACCAACTTGTAAATCTTTCCCTTCTTCTCTTCTACATGGTCAATTTGATCATTCCTAGAATGAATTATGAGTTCAATTATGTTGACCTTATGGTCTCCGCCACTATCGTGATAAGTCTCTATTTGAACCTCAAGGGTGTGTATTCGAGGTACAATGAGGAGAGAGTACACCCCTCCGATACATGATATAATCCCGTCAGAGTAGTATTGAAACCACGTTTGGTGTGTACAGTCTGGCAATCATCTCCGTACTTAGTCTCCATATCTCTCATCGTTCATCAATATAGCATCCAGACTAACCGATCAGTGGTTTGGGACATACTTACTACTGAAGAAGTCTCCAGACAATCATCATAGAGAGTTTACTAGTTTCATAAATGTTCTGAATAGATATATTCCCCAATGGCAAGTAGAGACCTACATTCTCGAAATGTTTATGTGCAAATTGAATCCAGATAACCTGATGGGCTTCAGGATTCGGACCGTTGATCTGCTCTACACTCGGCTAGATACAATCCACGCAGAATTCACGTATAACTTTGGGGTATCCACACTCTGGGACACTGTGCTGAAGGGCAAGACCCTGGCTGACGTGGTAGCAGGCATCTTCACAGGTGTGACGACGGCGCTGCAAAGTGTGAAGGACGGGCTGGATGCCGCGTGGAACGGAATCAAGGAGGCAGGTAATTTCATTGTTTCCAGTGTTGTCGACTCGATCTTGCAGTCATTTGTAGTGGTGGCCCATAGTTTTATAGACGTTATATTTTCGATATTATCCTCGGTTTCTTCATCGATTACCCTTATAGGACCAAGAACGATTGACGTGAATGGGAATATGTTCACTATTGGCCTGAAATATCAGGATATGAGGATGTCAATCGATTTTGGGACGACCGAGTTTCCAATTTTTGACTGGAGCTCCCTTTTTGCAGAGACGCTTGGTGGGGACAGTGACATCTGGAGCCAGATAGTTTCGTTTTTTGCAGATACAATGACTCAAGAAATATTCAATATAATTTTGAGTGAGTTTACTGTTTACGGTTTAATGATTGCAAATAACCTGATCCCACAGGCATTTCCTTTTGTGCTCATGCTTGGAATGATGTCATTCTCAATGTCCACTATTGCACAGGTACAGATTTCAGAGAACTTGGATCCCCTCGATCCCATGTCAAGTGATATTGCATTATTTATGTACCAGTACCATCTATTCTCTATCCTGTACCTGTTGGTTTCCTTAGCAACATCGACGACCTCAATTGAAAAACTCATGGAGTTAACCTCTAAAAGTATGATTTTTGTAGATGCCGCAACAGTTCTTGCGGAAACAGGACTAAATGGTATATTTGACGTTCTAGTTGGGAAAGGGGATATCTTAACCTATTACAGTCTTATTTCAGAAACTATTGCCGCACTCATCGTGGGTCTATT
>WAMJ01000153.1 GCA_015522385.1 Candidatus Heimdallarchaeota archaeon | reverse complement strand
GTGACAGGGTCGTGGTGGATATCAATATCGTCTGTTGGTACCTTCACCTACAGTGAAAATGTTCCTGATGGTTTTCTCACGACGGAGAACTTGAATGACACGATGTATTTTAACCTTGATCGATTTGACCTGTTACTTTCGGGTCTAGTTGAGGTTGATACTATTACCGTCCAGTTCTATGGAGGTGGTTTGGATTTCTTCGGGATAAAAACTCCCGATGGCTCAAATCCTTTTTCATACGATTTTATGGATCCTGATTTCAGTTCACTACTGAGTACATCGCCCAGTCATAAATATGTACAACCTGATAGACCTCTCTATCTCAATGAATACATGGACAGTACTGTCCTAGAGACGGTCTCTCCAGAAACAGGGATGTATATGTCCTATCCCGTAGACCTCCTAGGTAGCAGCTATTTTTCTGGCACTCAATTCATAATTCGAGGTCTGAATGTTACTTTTGATGATGACGGTAGGTATGAATTATACTTCTCCGGATCAACTGCGACTGAGTTGAACAGGTTGAACATTACATCTAACTCACAGGTAACTACCTATGCAAAGTATTACTACTCTGTTTTGACCTCTAATGGGTACATAGAGGTCTCTAAAGACATAGGTTCATCCTCATCGACATTCTATGATTTTATTGAGCTTAGTCTCGATTTAGATATACCTAGAGATACAAATGGAAGAATTGAAATTGTGGTTGATATTTCGCCACTTAGATATATTCCAATAAATCAATCAACTTTCATGTCCCTATATCTCCACGATTTTACCATTCAGAAGAAAATTGATTACCAAAGAGTGGGATCATTTGATGGGAAATATACCTCTGGAGGAAAATTTGTTGCAAAATCTCCGAATGTCCGTTCAACACCAGATTCTGTTATACTCGCTAATTATGGTGATCTAGTAGAATATATTGGTGAGGGCACAGAAGAGGTAGTATCTATCGCTATTACTGGTTTTGCAGAACAACCTGTGGACTTAAGTGCCTATGTATTCGTAATAGATCACTATGAACTGATTGGAATTGGAACATTTTATCCTCAGCACCTTGCTGCTAGAATTGAAGTCACGCTACCTGATCTTCTAAGAGATACTACTCTTCTAAGAATTCAGACAATGTCGGACTCTGAGCTGACAGTGACTGGGTTGGCATTTAGTGTGGTTCGCGATGAAATTAGTGAAACTCAATTTGTAGACACTAATCGATTGTATAATGATACAAATACAATATATGATGACGAAATAAAGCAGTGGGTACTTTCTAAGGATTTTGCGAATAATATCGATCCCGGGTACGATTTACTTTCAGGAATTGGAGGGATGGAGAGAGGAGAAGACTGGACTTTGAGAAAACTTGCGATTGACTCAACGTACGATCAGTATGATAGAAACGAAGAGGTTCAGTATCCAGTAGATCTAGAAAAAGAGATTGTCGAATCTGGTTGGTCCTCAATTCGGCTTCGTGATGAAAGCATCCCTTACAAGAATATAGGAACTCAAGATAATCCAGTATACATAGGTGGAGAAAGTGTCAGACAGCAACTGTCTCTTTCCATTCCTAAAGGTATGATTGGATCGATGGATGTTCTAACATTCAAGATTAAGAATCAGATCAAGATGGTGCTAGAAGATAGTGACATGATTTATTCAGTAAGCAACAGCGATCGAAACTGGGGATTAGTCGTTCGTGTAAATGGGATTCAGATCTTCAACATTAAAGGGGAAAGTGATCTATCATGGACTACATATTCTACGCTTTTACCTGCAATTAGTGGGGAAACGTTTGACCTAGTGTTTGAATTTTGGTGGGGGTCAAGATTGCTTACTGAAGGTTATCTGCGGGCAGTAGGTTCATTTTTCCTTGATAGTTTGACAGTCATCGACTCTACTTCTGAGATCACCTCAAATATTATAGGGAGTTACGCTTTCACAAATCAGACACTAAGTGGGTCAAAACTTCTTAGTATTAAAGCTAAATTCTCGAATCTGAATGGGAATGTAGGAATTGGAATAGGTTATAGAAAGGCCTTGAGTTCAGGAATACCCAGACCTCTTGGACTAATTATCCCC
>WAMJ01000152.1 GCA_015522385.1 Candidatus Heimdallarchaeota archaeon | reverse complement strand
TTCTCGAACCACACAGGCAAATCTGACCCTGATTACTAAATGCCGCTCTCACCGCCATAATTAATGCACGGTCATAATCAGCATCTGCAAATACAATGAACGGATTTTTTCCCCCCATCTCCAATGACAACTTCTTGAACATAGGTGCCGCTACCCTTGCTATCTCTTCACCTGTACGTGTACTCCCTGTGAAACTGATCGCTTTGATATCTGGATGTGAGGTGATAGCAGAACCCACTTTCGCTCCATACCCATGTACGATATTCAGCACTCCTGGGGGTAGCCCTGCTTCGATGCATATTTTCGAAAGGAGATAGGCTGTCATTGGTGTAACTTCCGATGGTTTTCCGACAACACAGTTACCTGCGGCAAGAGCGGGAGCTATCTTCCAAGAAAAGAGATACAGGGGAAGATTCCACGGACTTATACAGCCTACAACACCCAAGGGTTGCCTGATGGTATAGTTCAATGAAGTGTTCTCATTTACAAATGTCTCCGTGGACTCATGAAGGATTGCTGTTGCAAAGAACCGAAAATTTGCTGCTGCTCTTGGGATATCAACCTCTCTGGTGAGGTTGACTGGCTTCCCATTATCAATGCTCTCTGCTAAGGCCAGTTCCTCCAGACTCTCTTCGATCAAATCTGCAATTCGCAGAAGTATTTTCGATCGATCATTTGCAGGCGTGATACTCCATCTCTTCCACGCACTCAAAGCCTCTTCAACTGCAATGTGGACATCATCTGCACACGAGTCAGGTATAAGGGAGTAAACTTTACCAGTAGCTGGGTTATAGTTCTCAATGTACTCCTCTGACTTTGGGGGTAAGAATCTTCCTCCAATATAGTTTCTCAGAAGTTCCATCCAACAAACCTATGAAATAGTTGCTTATAACCTATTGTACAGCAAATAGTAAAAGAATACAAAGAAGGCGTTTACGTCTTGATTTCTTTCGATTGCTACAAGGATAATGCTTATCAGAAAACGAGTTTTGGGGAAAATAATGAAATTAGACTACCCGGCAATGGAGAGGGTTGACCAAAAAGACGATTTTCACGGAACGGTCGTCGAAGACCCTTACAGATATCTGGAGGATCCTGAGGATCATCGCACTCTTGAGTTTATAGAGAGGAACAATTCACTTGTTAACAGGGTAATTGAGAAGGAACGGATTAATTTCTTCAAACAGCGATTTACCAAGGACTACGAGAATTACGAAGTCATAATGTTCCCGATGAAGAGAGCGGGGAAGTACTACTACCAACTCAGGTCTGGAGTTCAACCACAACCCATTATCTATTCTCAGAACGGTGAGAAGAAGGCTATCTTAGATATCAACTCACTGAGTGAGGACGGAACCACGGCATCCACTGGGATGAGCGTCTCCCCCGATGGGAAAATCCTTACAGTTAACTTGTCAATACATGGGAGCGACTGGCAGGACATCCTCATAATGGATATAGAGGGTGGGAAGCAGCTTGAGCGGCTCCGGTGGGTAAGGTTCACCTCCATAGCTTGGAAGGAGGATTCATCGGGATTCTATTACCAGAAATTCCCAGATCAAACTAATGTGTCAGAGGAAGACAGGGCAAAGCACGCTAAGCTTTTCCTTCATATCATCGGAACACCGCAAGAAACTGATACGCTCATCTTCACCCCCGAGGACAAGACCTTCATGGCCACACCCGTTATGTACAGCGATGAGAATATGTTCATCTACTCCTCCAACTCAACGATGCCCGAGAACGCACTGTTCTACATGGCCAAGGGGGGTAGTATCATTCCGATTGTCCCACACCAGAACGGATATACCTACAACGTGATAGGAACAGTTGGGAGGAAGGCTTACCTCCTGACAAGTCAAGATTCCCCCAACCTTCGGATAACAGTGCTGGATCTCGACAACCCTGATGTTTCGAAGATGGATACGGTAGTCCCAGAAGGTGATGACGCGATAGCTTTTGCGACTTTGACGTCAGATCGTATCGCCATTGTCTACCTCAAGGATGCACACCACCAATTGAAATTTCTCGACTTGGAGGGGAACCTTGTCAAGACTATTGATTTTCCTACCATGGGTTCTGTGCTTTCTGTTTGGGGAAAACCTGATGACGATGACTTCATATATATGTTCGAGAGCTATTTCCATCCAAGGGTTGCATATGTCTACAACCACGGTTCTGGAGAAACAGAGATCCTTGGGAACTATCCTTACTTTGGCTCAGATCAGTTTACGATGAAACAGGTATTCTACACATCGAAAGACGGAACCAAGATTCCCATGTATATAACCTACAAAAAGGGGATAAAGCTTGATGGAAACAACCCAACGTACCTATACGGATATGGAGGATTTAAGATCTCTCTCACCCCGAACTACCAGCCTCATTTTCTCACATGGCTGAGGAACGGGGGGATCTATGCAGTGGCGAATCTACGGGGTGGTGGCGAGTATGGAAAAACATGGCATGATCAGGCTTTATTAGAAAAAAAACAGAATGTCTTTGATGATTTCATAGCTGCTGCAGAGTACCTGATCTCGGAGGGGTATACTAATCCGAAGAAACTTGCGATAAACGGTAGGAGTAATGGGGGGCTACTGGTCGGTGCAGTAATGACCCAACGACCAGACCTCTATGGTGCTGTAGTCCCGCAGGTAGGAGTACTTGATATGCTGAGGTATCACAAGTTCACCATTGGTAGGTTCTGGCTCAAGGAATACGGAGACCCACAGAATCCAGATCACTTCAGGTTCCTCATCAAGTACTCCCCTCTACACAACATCAGAAAGGGTGTTGAGTATCCTCCTACACTAGTGACTGCTGCAGAGGGGGACAACAGGGTTGTGCCCGCGCATACTCTGAAGTTTGTAGCGACCCTTCAGCACACCTACGGGGGTGATAATCCTATACTCATGAGAATTGAGAGGAAGGCAGGACATGGATTCGGAAAACCACTAACAAAGGTAATCGAGGATCTTGCTTACAAGTTCGCGTTCATTTCGCAGATGTTGGAAGTCAATCTCTCTTGAGGTCCTCAGGTGTGACCTCCTCCAGTATCAATTTACAGATGTTCTTGTAACCCAACTTTCGATAATCCCTAATGATCTGCTGTAGGTATCCGTAAGCCTCTTCATTTTGTGCCTTGAACAGGGAGAGGGCTAGCTGTAACTTCTCGAGATCCCGGAGATTGGCTTGTGCTGGCATTATCTTATACTCGATTTTCCCCAATATAAACAGGAAGTCATGGATCAATATTTTGTGTGGAAAATTCTCCCCAAAATTCACCCAAACCTTGACCGAGGTAGGTTTAGCCATTCGAGCGCATTCATCCCTAACATCCTGATCTTATCATTCTCATCGAATCCTGAGCTCTCGATTAGCTCCCCTGGCTCTAGCTCACCAAGTGGAAAAGGGTAGTCTGTCCCCAAACATATTCTATCTGTACCTATCAGGTCTGTCACAAAATCCAGAGCCTTGTGGTCGTGGAGAATAGAGTCAAACCAGAACCTTCCGAGGTACTCACGGGGATTGACATCGTTGTCAACCGCCACGAGGTCGGGACGAACCTTGAACCCATGCTCAATCCTACCTATTGTGATAGGGAAACTTCCTCCTCCGTGAGCAAATGCCACTCGTAGATTCGGTAGCCTTTCGAAGACTCCCCCAAAGATCATAGAGCATATTGCCAAGGAGGTCTCCGCGGGCATGCCAACAAGCCAAGGAAGCCAGTACTTTTCCATACGATCAAACCCCATCATGTCCCAAGGATGGACAAAGATTGCAGCCCCCAGCTCTTCTGCCCTCTTGAACACCGGGAAGAGGGTAGGGTCGCTCAGGTTCCACTCATTGATATGTGTCCCAATTTCGATCCCTGACAGTCCTAGTTCCTTGATGCACCTGTCGAGTTCCTCCAATGCAAGGTCTGGATCCTGCATGGGCAGAGTCCCCAGACCCACAAATCTCTCTGGGGCAGAGTGCACGGTCTGTGATATATCGTCATTGAGGTACTGCGCCACCTCCATACCATCTCTGGGTTTTGCCCAATACGAGAACATCACTGGGACCGTGGACAAGACTTGTACATCAACCCCGCTGTTGTCACACTCTGTGAGTCTAACTTTTGGATCCCAGCAGTTGCAGTAGATCTCTCTAAAGAATTTGTCCCCCTTTATCATGTTTGCATACTTGGGCTTGTGGTGCTCCAACCTGATAAAATCCCCGTATCCGAATTCCTTGTGAAAGTCTGGAATGGATTTTGGGAGGATGTGACTGTGGATATCTACCTTGAAGTAATCCGTCACCTAATCACCTGCCCATCTGTGGGATTCAGTTCTATACAATTCTAATATCTCATCACGTGCTCTCTCGTAGTCAAAATCTTCGAGTGTATCGATACCTTCACTCCTCCGATATATAACTTCCATGAGGAGTTCCCCTTTTGACTTTGCCTCAGCGTAGGGGATGTGGGAGAACGTCACCATCGAGTACTTTGTGACGATCTCCTGTGGATATCTCTCATATAACTTAAGCTCGATCTGCTTTCGGAAGAGGAAGGCGTCGTCAGCAACACTGTCCCTCATCTCAATAAAATTCTCTAGTGCCAAGTCTGCTATGGCATCCGCATTGGGCTTCCGTGACCTGCTGAACCGTGGAAAGATCTCTGCCCAGTTGCCCTTATGTTCCGAGATCATCTTGTTGAGTATTCTGCAATCCTCAAAGGCTGCGTTCATACCTTGGCCATAGAACGGAACTATCGCATGAGCGGCGTCTCCGATAAGCAGGGAGATATCGCTGAAGTGCCATGGCTCAGTCCTGATTGTCCCCAGCAGGCCCACGGGATTCGACATAAAGTCTTCCACATAGGTCGGCATGATCTCCACCGCGTCAGGGAAATATTCCTCGAAGAACTCTTCAATCAACTTTGGTGTCTTGAGAGAAGCAAAACTCTTCTCACCCTCGAACTTCAGGAAGAGTGTTGCAGTAAATGACCCATCTGGATTAGGTAGGGCAATAAGCATAAAGCTCTTCCGGGGCCAAATGTGGAGGGAGTTCTTGTCAATGACATGCTGTCCCTTCTCGTCGGGGGGTATCACCAATTCCTTATAACCATGTTCCAAAAAGCTCTGGGAGTAGTTGAATCTTCCTAGAGTCTGCATGGTGTATCTCACTGCAGAACCCGCTCCATCTGCACCGATTATTGTCTGTCCTCTTATACGTCTCCCCTCCTTTAGAAGGAAGTCACCTGTAGACGGGTCGATCCCTGTACAGGGCTCATTGAAGTTGATCTTCACTCTACCGGTGGATTCTGCCACATTCATGAGCATTTTGTTAAGCTCGGATCTTGAAACCGAATTTATGTACTCATGATCAAATTTGCCATAGGGCTGAAACTTGGTGGCTCCGTCCTGACCGTGAATCATCCTTCCTTTCATGGGTATTGAGATCTTCAGAACATCATCGAGAACGCCTACTTCTTCGAGTGGACGCATTCCACGCGGAGATAGTGCCAGATTTATTGACTTGCCTCCGCCAATGTTCTCGACCCTCATATCAGGTCTTTTCTCATAGACCTCAACATCATAGCCTTGCTTGGCTAGGTAGATGGCCATGAGCGAACCAGCTAGCCCTGCGCCTGCCAGAATGATCTTATCCTGCGGTGCTTCCATATCGGGTACATGAATTCTCAGGAAATAACCTTTTCCCTTAACAGGAAGACTACAGGTTCTTTGCCATGATTCTATAGAATCTATAGATGTCCATGAAAGAGTTGTACAGAGGTACTGGGGCCACACGTATCACGTCTGGTTCCCTCCAGTCACAGATCACTCCCTCTTCAGTCAACTTATCAAAGAGTTTCTTTCCATTGGTTCTCACGTGAATTGATATCTGACATCCACGGATCTCGGAGGGAGGTGATATCCAGATCTGGTCATTATCTATGGAATCAAGGAGGAACTCAAGATACCCCGTCAATTTCATACTCTTCTCTCTTAATCTCTCCATTCCCACCTCATTGAAGATCTTCAGAGATTCTCTGATCGGTGTCATCGAGAATATTGGTGCATTACTGAGCTGCCATGCTTCCGCGGTCTTCATAGGTACGAAATCTGGTTCCATGAGGAACCTTCTAGATTTGTCATGGCCCCACCAACCTGCAAACCTCTGGAGGTCCTTCCCCAGATGCTTCTGGTGAACGAATGCACCTGCGATGGCCCCAGGGCCACTATTGAGGTACTTGTAGGTACACCATACTGCAAAATCGACCTCCCATTCGTGAAGGTTAAGGGGGATGTTCCCAACTGCATGAGCCAAGTCATACCCGACCACCGCCCCAACACGATGTGCCACACGTGTGATATCCTCCATGTCAAACACCTGCCCAGAGTAGTAATTAACTCCACCCAGCATAACCAATGCGAGGGAATCACCATGCTTGACTATGCTCTCAACAATATCTTCGTGTCGGAGGTGTCCCTCTCCCTCCCTTGGGTAAAGCTCTATCAGAGCGTTCTCGTGACCATGAAATCGTAATTGTGACTTCATGGCATACTGGTCGGACGGGAAGGCAGACCCCTCTATCATAATCTTGTACCGAGTACTCGTCGGTCTGTAGAACGAGACCATCATCAAATGTAGATTTACAGTTAATGTGTTCATGATCACTACCTCCTCCTCCAGTGCGCCAACGATCGGGGCCATCAGCTTACCTAAATCTTCGTGGTACGACACCCACCTTGTGTCTTTGAAGTGCCCCTCCACTCCGTTTTTCTCCCATGAATGCAATTCCCGCTCCATTGCCTCCCTAACTGTCCTTGGTTGTAGGCCCAAAGAGTTCCCACAGAGATAAATGCTCTCTCCGTCTCCATGGGGAGGGATGTGAAACCTCTGTCTATACTCTGCCAAATCGTCTTTGTTGTCCATCTTCTTTGCGTATTCCTCGCTTGGCAAGAATTCCATAGTCCTAAATCGATCCATAGTTCAATAAATCTATTGGCCCAATGGGATTGGTTTTGTGATTGGTTCTCCCATCCTTTGGAAGTCTAATCCAGAAGAAAATACAAATCGTTTTATTGAACGAATTGAAGCAGATTTTACTAAATGTATTCTGATCTAATTCATAAGTCAGTGGTGTTGATTGGAGAGAGATATCCCTCCAAAATAGCATGGAGACAGCTCCATGATTCCCATGAGACTCCACTTAATGAGAATAAGCTCAGGGGTCTTATCTCCAAGGTCGGAATACATGTCCTCAAGAAACGCCCACCCCCTGGTTCTGTCCGGAAGATCACTGACAATTGGAGACTCCTCTACTACGAGGTAAACCCTGTAGGGTCTAACAGAAGCTTGGTTTACGCTCTGGTGACTATGGAGGAGAAGATCCCAAAGGAAGTCAAACTCGCAATGATGTCGGTGACCCAAAGAGGAGGTCTGTACTCTCCCAAGAGATTTTTCCAAGAGCTCCTTGACCTCATAAATAACAAGGAGTTGCTCCTCGAGGATCAGAAACTTACGCTAAGTAAAGCCCTGGCTATTCTCGAAGATATAGATATCACAGACATAGACGTCAATCAGATCGGAAGGCTCATCTCACTGATCCAACGATCTGGTGAACTCAGCAACGAGGTTCTTGAACAGATCCATTATCTCGCGTACGAGATGCTTCTGTACCTGGAGAACCTTGATAGTATCGATATCGATATTGACCTTGGTCTGGATGGTGCTTACACAGTAGCTGAAAATTACCGTGAACGTGAAGTCTTCCATCTTGCTCTGGAACTTTACAAAAAAATCGTTCCACTAGCCGAGAAGAGGAATAGGGAGGTTCTGAGCATAGCTAGTCAGATTAAGATAGCTCAACTCTACCATCAGCACTTCCCGATGAGTGATGAGATTATCATTGACACCCTAATCCAGATAGACCAGAAGAGATTGGGAAATGCAAACCAGTCTGATCGTGAGATATACTACACATTGCTGGGACTAGCCAATGAGAATCTCGGAAACCTCGACAAAGCTCATAAGTACTATTTAGCTGCCATTGATGTCGCTGAATCTGACATCGCAGAGCCTATGTGGATCCTAAAATCCTACTTGTTCTTTGGGAAGTACAACGAGGAGAACTATCTGCCCGAAGAGGCAATCAGGAATTACCTCACTGCTGCCTCCCTTGCTTTCTCTGCAGGAGATTTGGAACTAGCTGACAGCTACAGAACCATGGCAGGAAAACAAGAGATGGTCCTGTCCTATTGGGAGATGGTACTTTCTGCAAGAAAAAGGGCAGAGGGTGATCTCGAATCTGCAGAGTACAATGCTTGGAATTCCCTACGTCTCATGCTACGGGCATATGAGCACATAGAGACACGCGAACGATACACCCTTGTGGCCGACAGCAAAAAGGTATTGGACATGGCTGCTAAAATTCTATCAATTGAGGGTAAGCGAAGGAGAAACCTCTCCGTTGTGAGGAAATTCAGTAAGATGGTGGAGAGCCTACAGTTACAGAAGATAAAACGAGAACAGGAAGAGCAGTTGATCAGGGGACTTCATGAGAAGATTGAGAGTTTTATTCCATTGCCACCTCC
>WAMJ01000151.1 GCA_015522385.1 Candidatus Heimdallarchaeota archaeon | reverse complement strand
GTTTCTCTCAGACCGTTCGGATGATTATGTCACCATGAACCTATTCGGGATATTGTGGGGCACTCTCAGGATGGTGATGTCAGGGGAGGACAGCCCGATCTCTGCCTTCTCTCACCACTGGTCACTCGTGTTTGACCTCGATGAGGACGAGCGGAATCCTGAGCTTTTTGGCTCTCTCAAGCCTAAGCTCTATGCGAAGTTCGAACTGGACAAGCCGGCTGAGATCAACGCAGCCACAATGGCCGTACTTGCCCATTCGGTCAATGTCTTCGAGTCTTTCGGTACTGACGGTCACGCCTACTCGATTAATAAATGGATCGAGAGGTTGCTCAAACCTGACGTCCATGCTGCACTCCGATCAAGGGTGACACCTGGGATGGAGGTCTATTTCGACTACCTCTACATCGAGACGATTGTGGCCTACGTGCAATTACGGGCTGTGAGAGGGGATGACGAGAAGTTGTTCCTCGCTGGGAAACTCGCTCACGATATCTACCTGGGCTACTTGAGCAACCAATCCACTGACTCTGAACTCCACGATGTGATGACTGGCAGGTATAGGCAGGTGATCTTCTATATACTGGGGAATCCCGCTGGTCAGTACAATCTACAATACCACAGAAGGGAGGAACTCATCAACCACATCTTCAGGAATCTGGGGTCGGATAGAGCTGAGTTTCTGTTCAGCTCAAATTTCATCTACATCCTGTATTACTCCGTGGTTGCAAGGTACGGAATGAGGTACGGGATTGACCTCATTAAGATGCTAAGTGGTTATGATTGCGATCCGGTACTCAAGGCATACACCTATGTGAGGATTATGAGAAGCCTTGGGTTGTTCACCCCAATATTGGATGCAGCTAAAGCTAAGGATCCTCAATTCCCTGTCCATGTAATCCTTGCGAATGTCACTGAATTTTTCGAGTTCATAAAGGCCAGAATAGGGTCAGTGGGGTATATTAAATCAATCAACCGGTACATCTCACGTAGGTACAAAATAGATGGTAAGACGGTAGAGGTCTTCACTGATCAAATCCATATCTTCGACCTAGAGACCTTCAGGTATTTCGAGGTGGTGGCGTTGCTGAATGAGACTTCCGGCATGATTGACGAAATGATGAGGCCAGTATCTATTAGAGAGATACTCCTAGATCGAGAAGCGGAAAGTAGGAGATTAAAGAGGTTGGAGGATATAAGCAAGGGCATTATGGAGAAGAGGACAACTGTATCGGAGATTGGTGCAGACGGGAGTGCCTTTGTGGTGCTTGGTTTAGTCAACATTACACTCCCAAAATTACCCGGTTTCCCCATGAACAAGACTGTATACTTGGTGTTCAACCCCTCCCGCGAGGGCACTTTGTACATCGGGAGCAATATCCCGACACTCAATTCCTATGATGTCGTCCAAGGCATGTTGTGCTTCCTTGAAAGATCGCCTGTATTTGAGAAGTACATCCTTTACTCAAGTCGAGCGACATGACCTGCTGATGCCTACTAGGCCTGATTTATTCCTCATTGAGAAAGATCCCTGCACGTTCTTGTGTAATTATACTTCAGGTTATTTCACTCAGAAATTAGCTGAGCTTTCGGTGGGCTAGATCGAAGATAATAGTTCATTCAGCTATTGACCCTGAGGTCAGACACCGACCCCCATCGAGGAATTCCCGGTCAGGGCTCCGTGCGTCACCAGCGTGGCGATGATCCGGTACACGAGATCGCGGTCGTCGACCTTGGTATCGATGTAATCAATCAGGGAGGCAAGAGTGACGGGGACCTCTGCCTCCTCGGTTGCGAGGTAGAACTCTGCCACGTGGTCGAGGTTGGATCTGACCAACCTGTTGATCGAACTCTTGGACCTCAAGGAGCTGACAGTGCTGAGGTTGATCTGCAGAGGTCTCTTGAGAGACAGTTTCAGGCCGTTCTCCTCGAGGATCTCCGCCACCTCCTGCATCTCGATTGTGTTGATGATCGTGGAGTCGTTGATGTCACTTCCGTACTCCCTCTCCACTGCCTTGTGTGCTGCCTCTACTTGGTCGAGGATGACCTGTGGCAGTGCCTCGCTGGAGATGAGCACCATCGTGGAGTGCTGCAGCTTGTGCGAGGTGATGGACAGCCCTGATCGTACCATGGTCTCGAAGCCCATCTCGTCCTCCTTCAGCTCGCTCAGTATGGAGTTAACCGCGGTCGAGATACCCGCCACCAATGCTATGTCCACGTCCGTCACCTTGTAGCTCTCCTCGAAGAAGGGAAGTCCGGTGGTGGATCGGATGAAGATTGTGGAGATCGAGTTCAGACCTCGAATTTCGTCCACCGCAGTCTTGGTGTTCAGAGCTATCACGACAGCTCTCTTCTTAGCCCTTCTTCTCGTCAAGATCAGCAGGACTATCGCCGCAGCGATGAATGTCACGATGCCAATAAAGAGCTGGATGTTCTCTGAGATAACTTCGAGGATGAAGACGAACCAGTCAATGATGTCGTTCTCCTTCTGCACGACTGTCGAGAGCTCGGTGGCCGGAACCTCGAAGGAGTCTGGGAGGACGAATTCCTCGGAGAGTAGCGTGGCTGTTATACCCGTCAGTTCTTGGATCAGCAAAGTCTCCTCCCCAGTGAGCACGATGATGGCGTTGCCCGCGTCATCTGTCGTACCCGTCTTGATCAGTGTGGTGACCGATCCGTCGTTGGCGATGTAGCTTATGACGACTGACAGGTTGACACCGGGTACACCGCCCTGCAGTGAGGTAACGCCGGTGAGAGACAGACCCGCTTGGTTGTCAGCGTAGCTCACGTGGACGACGATGGTGTAGTTCTCACCCTGCGCTAGATCTGGAGGAAGCTGGACGCTGAGGTCCACGATGTGCTTCTCCACCGTGACCTTGTGCGAGAAGACCTGCGACTCGTACCCCGCCTTAGTGAAGTTGAATGTCCACATGAACACACCTACGGGTACACCCGTGTAGTTCAGGAGCACGAGGAACTCCCCGTTAGTGTCGGCGGTGAAGGTGAGCTTCACGTACTGCGTGCCGTTGGCAGTGAGCACGGCTTCGAGCGTGGCACCCGTGACCACAGTGTCATTCTCTGTCCTCCAAGTGACAGTGAACTCGTCGAGGTCACCCCCCTTCACGGTGGCTGTAAGCGGGATCTCTGGTACAACGGTGTAGATGATCTCGGGATCTCGGACGGTGACGATCACAGTGACTGTCGGGGAGGCATTGCCCGAGCCATCTGTGAAGACCATCGAGATATTGTACGTGCCAAGTTCCAGATCCGAGAGGGAGAGCGATATCTTCTCGCCCGATATCCAATCGCCAGAGTCGACAACCGTGCCGTTCTGGTAGATCGTGTAAGTTCCCGGGTCGAGATCCGTCGCCGTGAAGTTCAGGTAAGTGTTTGACTCATGGATGACATTCAGCTCAGATGGAACTGGTGTGACCTGCGGTGCGATGGTGTCTGCGACGGTCACGAAGACTGTGTCAGATACTGAGTTCCCCGCACGGTCGAAGAGGACGATGGTGACGTTGTAAACGCCTAGTTGCATGTCAACGGTAAACTCTACCGTGCTGCTCCATGTCCCGCTCTCGACGAGGATATCGTCGACGTAGATGGAGTAGTTCTCGGGGTGGTTGTCCGTTCCTGTCCAGACGACGGTGTTTCCCGTCGTACCGAGCTCGAACTGGACGTCACTCGGATTGTCGATGACTGGTGCCGTCGTGTCCAGCACCGTGACGTAGACAACAGAGACGTTCTGGTTCCCGCTCTCGTCCAGCACCGTCAGCACTATCGTGTACGAGCCCTCTGGGAGGTTCACGATCGAGTACGTGATGAGGTCGACCCACATCCCTGTCTGCACCACTGAGGTGTTCACCGAGATGCTATAGTTGCCCGGGTGCACGTCCGAGACGATCCACTGGAGGTCCGGAACCGAGTCCCCCTCTGCGAAAGTCATATTCTGTGGTGTTGTGCTGAAGGCTGGTGGAGTGGTGTCCAGCACCGTGAGGATCACTGTGTCTATGGTGGTCAAACCGCTCTCATCCTGTAGAACGAGGGTGAAGTTGTAGACCCCTCTGGCCAGTCCATCGATGTCGAGAATCAAATCACCATTGCTCCACGTCCGGTCAATGTGGCCTTGGACGGGCGTACCATTCTGGTAGATGGTGTAGTTCCGAGCATAGGCATCTGTGACCACCCATGTGATGTTGTTCCCCACGTTTCCCTCCGAGTAGGTGATGTCTTCTGGTGACGTCGTAGCGGGAAAAGTTCCGTCGTACACCGTGACGATCACTGTGTCGGAGTTAGTGAAGTCCGACTCATCTTGGATAACGAGGGTGAAGTTGTACGTCCCCTTGAGCAGCCCGTCGATGTCTACAATGAGTGCACCTGAGCTCCACGTCTGGTTGTCATAACCCACATAGGGTGCTCCGTCAAGGTAGACGGTGTAGTTCCTGCTGTTCGTGTCAACTATGTTCCATGTGATGGTATTCCCTGTTGAGGTCTCGTTGTAGCTTATGTCGGAAGGGTGGTCGATGACGGGTACTGTACCGTCGAATATCGTGACGATTACGGTGTCTGACCTCTGGTTTCCAGACTCATCTTGGACGAGGATGGTGAAGTTGTACGTCCCCTTGCTAATTCCATCGATGTTGACCACGAGGCTACCGGACGTCCAAGCGATGTTGTCGTAACTGCTGTAAGGAGTGCCGTTCAGGTAGACGGTGTAGTTGTCAGGATGCAGGTCGTTGACATTCCAAGTGATTGTATTCCCCGTGCTTGACTCATTGTAGGAGAAGTCACTGGGGGAGCCAACTGCTGGTTTTACACCATCGAAGACAGTTACTGTGACAGAGTCCGTCACTTTGTTTCCACTCTCGTCCTCTAGCATGATAGTGTAGTTGTACGAGCCGCGGAGCAGCCCATCAACTGGGAAGTTGATATCGCCTGAAGTCCAAGGAATTGAATCGTAACCTGGGACAGGGTTGCCACTACCGTCGAAGATCGTCATATTTTTCGGGTAAGTGTCAGAAACTGTCCACGGAATAATATTTGACGTCGTGGTCTCATTGTAGGAGAAGTCACTGGGTGAGTTGACCACTGGGAGGGCTGTGTCGACAAAGTTGACCGTGATATTCTCCAGCTGGAATGACCTATCTGCAGATCTCCTGATATCTGATTGTGTCCAGTTGACTTGGAAGACATTCTCCCCTCTCGGAAAGTCGTCCCACAGGACGGTGATTGTCCACTCTCCTGTTACGTTGTTATACGAGAGGGTGTAGCTACTATTGACGCTGATTTTGATGTCAGTGGTTTTCAGAACTGCTCCATCAGTCAGGTTGAGAGGGGTGAAGAGAATATCGAATGGATTCGTCGCCTCGACATTGGAGGGTGCAGAGATCGAACTTCCTCCTCTGTAGAAGACCTCTAGATCAATCAGTTGCGTGAGGGTGTACTGCTCCTCTGAGAACTCGATGGTCACGGTGTAGTTATTCGGGCGCAGTGAAGGGTACGTCACTTTTGAGGTAGAGATGTTGGTTGAGTAGAGATAGCTGTATCCGTCCGAGTACAGACCCATGCTGGTGATGGCATATGTATCCATATCCCACGTCAGGGAATTGACCGCTGATGTCCAATTACCATCGGGATGGCTGCGATCAAGTAGGATCATGTCAACTGCTATTTCCGTCCCTTCGAGAACCGTTATACTAGGGTTGGGCGTGAGCAGAGTGAAGTCCACAACGGGCTTCACTCCAAACTCGACACTGAGAGCTCCCACTGCAGATCCATTGTACCATATGAACTGGAATGTGTACGTCCCGATTGGCATATCTGGATCTAAGTAGGTCGAGAATGAAATACTGTTTGATGAGAACGGATATTCTTCGGTGTTGGATGAGGTGTCCGTGTAGCCACCGATGTCCCTCAGGGGGAGAATGCTCCCGTTGGTCGCTCTAAGAGATGCGTTGAGGGTTCCACCTACAAGGTTTAGTGAAGGGGTGTTAAGCACCGTGGCGTTTACCTGTTCTCCTACCGTTACATTGCTGGTCCCGTCTGGCTCTCTCACCGTCCCCATGAATCCAGATGTACTCGACATCCATCCTGAGTTGTTGACAAACGTCCCTACTGATGCCGACTGAAGAGCGTTAGGCGATGTCATGTTCATGACGAACGTACCTGCTCCTGGATCCAAGTAGACCGTCTTGTTGACCGGTCCTGTGACCACTCGATAATCCGTGGGGGAGTTGAGTGGTGTCCCTTCGTGAACTATAGAGGTGACTGTGAAGTATTTTGGAATGCTGAAGTACTTGAATTTATTCGCGGTACTCACCCCAAAACTCGAGGTATACGACGTGTTCCAGTAGGCGATGGTGGCATTTGGTGTGATTCTAAAGTCCAACCCTGCTAATCCCCGAGTCGTGTCAGTCTGAACGTAGGTGACATTTATGTAACCTACCTCCGGAGAGATCATCGAGGTGTTGTAGCTCACGATATAGTTCGTCGCACTAGTACGCTGGATATTGTCCGTGAACCTACCTCCTGCCGTCATGGGGAGACCTGTCGATGATTCGGGTGTTTTTACCACTCCCTCAAGTTGAGAGGCATCAAACTCAAAGGTGGCATTGAAATTGATGGTGACGTCGTAGATGGTCTCACTTCCCCAGTCTGATCCTGTAGGTGGAGACGCTGCTCCAGAACTGTTGAAGTAGTAGTATGTCGGACCGTCATTTGGCTCCCCGGTATCATCATCCTTGAACCCAAGTGCCATGGTGGCTGATCCATCAGTATCATCCCTCTGGAGGACAAAGAAAACATATCCTCCTGTACCGTTGACATATGTCTCTGTTGACTTTACCTCAATAGGTGATTGGAATATGAACTGCATGTTGTCGGTATCGTTGTTGATCAGGCTGGTTGAACCTAAGCTAACGTCAGGGATTACTGCCATGTCTGAGATCCTCTGGGTTGCATTATAGATAGACAGAGTCACGTTCACGTTTGATCCTCCGATTGGATTGTCGAGGAATACTGACTCGACGAATACACTGGCATTGTTCTTGAGATTCTTCAAGGCATATCCCTGTGCGTATATAGATTGGTATGTCACCGCATGGCTGAGTGCAAGGGTATTCTGATCCTCAACAGTGTAGCTACTTCCTGTTGTATAGACGTCCACATCAATTGCCACTGAGTCATATTCGGTCGTAGCGGGAGTCACGGTGAACTCGAAATTATTCGACTTCCCCGTAAGAGTACCGTCGTCTGTAGCAGTCTCGTTCTGTGCAAATACCAACTTTCCGGAAGAGGTCGAACTGAACATCTCTATTGTGGGAGAGGTTACCACTTCGGCTCCTAGTCGAGAGTCTGATCCAGCAACTCTATACGGCACATGGGATGACTTTACATCATTGTGGTCGGGGAGCGCGGAGCTAATCGGTCGTCCACCAATAGAACTCAGGTTCCGATGGTTCTCTATACTCCTTTTAGATTCCGTAGAGGAAATATTAAGGAAGGGATTGGAAGAGACCAAGAGAATCGATACTAATAGAATGGTTGCAATCTGCTTATTGAGTCTATTGATGGTACGTAAATTTACCATGACAGGTATCTATCTGATTTCATAAGTTTTAATAGTTTAGTCATTATAAAGCGATATTTTGAAGGGTAATATTTCCTTATTGAAGTCCATTCTTCAATCTGCTACATTTATTTTGTAGTAAATTAAAACGCGGTTGTGGTCGATTTCCCCCATTTGGTCCAGAACCGCGAGAATCAACTTGTTGTAGAGGGCAGCGACATTCTTGTCGAGGAGATATTCTCCCACATCGATGACGGATCAAGCGATGATGAGATACTCGCGAAGTACCCTGAACTCACCGCTGCAATCCTCTCTGAAATTTATAACTACAAGAAATACGTTGAAACAACTGAGATTTTTTCTGTGAAAAATCTTACAAAGAGGTACGGGTCCACATTGGCCCTTGATAATTTAACCTATAGCAGTACGTCGAACTCCATTGGACTGTTCGGGCCCAATGGATCAGGGAAGAGTACATTGATTAAGGTGCTCCTTGGACTGATATTCCCAGATGAGGGTGAGTTCAATTTTAGCTACGAGAAGAGGTTGATGAGAGTCGTTCCCGACTACCCCAAGCTTCCGAGGACGCTTACAGTCGATCAGTGGATGGATACGCTTGAGGAGATCTACGGTAAACCTGACAACATAGACTTCGAGCGGGAGTTCGGATTGAATCTTGAGACAAGGCTCAAGGATCTCTCCGCAGGTCAGTCTCGGCTTGCTTCCCTCCTCCCCATCTTCTTCGGGGAGATTAAACTGGTCGTCCTAGATGAGCCTACGAATTTCCTCGACGCGTTCATGCGGGAGAAGGTGCTTACTCTCATGAAAAGGAGGGTTGATGATCACGACTCCAAGGTGATAATCGCTACCCACAGGATCGACGAGATTAACCTGTTCGCTGAGAGGGTACTTATGCTGCACCGTGGGAAGATGATTGCCGACATCCCAATCGGGGAGAAGGTGGAGACACTCTACCAGCTGACCGTCGAGGACAATGGGTCCATGATGAAATACCTAAACAAACGGGAGGTTCCTTTTACACTTATTGAGACGTCTACCGGGCGGGACATCATCCTCGGACTGTCCGAGGATTTCTGGAAGTCTTTGAGAGAGTATGTCAAGACTGGTAAAGTCTTATATTCTCTGAGAAAATTGGACAAGTTGCAGGTTATGCTGGGGGAGATATTGGAGTGAAGAGTATGGAAGGAGGATCCCAAATCAATCGGATTAGAAGCAATATGAACGCACTACTGAATGAGACCAAACTTGAGAGAAAAGCATCTTTCATGCTGTTCTTCCGGAGCCCTCTAGATCTCATCCTCATCCTTGGACCGTTCATAACAGGAGTTGCTGCATTCAGCTTCTCATCCAGAGGCATCGAGGGTAATAGCGGAGTGGCACTCGCACGGCAGGCACTGGAGGAGGCGCTCCTTCTGCGTTTTCTCCTTGGTGTCAAAATCGCGATAATAGTGATTTCTGGGATATTTGTCGTCTTTAGGTGGTCACAGATCCAATCAAATGGAAGCTACGGATACTGGGTTTCACTCGGTCTAGACAGAGACGTCTTCTATCTCTACTCTTTCCTCGTCTTCCTCCTCTACTTCTACGCCAGTGTAATCCTCGGATACATCAGCATCGGGATGATGGGAGGGTCGGTGATCCCTATCTTCTCGATAATAACCTCGTTCGCTCTGATTTTCTCAAGTGTGCTGAACATGTTCGGACTCGGAGTGATCATCGCCGAGATCTTCAAGAATCCCCCGCTAGCAATGATAACATATATCGGGATACTGGGAGGAAACTTCTTCTTCAATCAGAGTCGGAATTTCCTCTTCCTCGTGTTCCAGAGTGACCTCTCTGTAGGTACAACCGATGTAATTTCCACATTCGTACTCTCGGTAGCCACCG
>WAMJ01000150.1 GCA_015522385.1 Candidatus Heimdallarchaeota archaeon | reverse complement strand
TTGAAATTAGCGTCCTCGTTAGCTCAGCAATTCTCCTCTTATACCGCAGAGACGATTCTACTTAAAGATTGGAACAAAGACGACATATCTCACTCCTTAGCACCACGTCGCTTTCTTACACATGGATTGGGGAATTGATATAAGGTGAATGAAAAATATACTAGCTATGGATAAGAATACATCCCGTAAGTTGAGATTCACGGTAGTACTCGTTCAGATCCTCATCGCCGTCGAGACACTGGTTCTGGCCATACCCTCTATCCAGAGACAGTACAGGACATTCAGATGGACACAGGTAGGCGGAGTCGTGATCTACCACGGTATCGGTGGGGTTGTCCTCCTCCTCTTCGTCTTCCTCCTTGTGTACTCCATCCTCAAGGGTGATGTGGCGGACAACCTTAGGTACTTCACACTGGCCATTTTCTTCGGTGCTACCATGTTCCTGTGGTCAATGATCGCAGACAGCACCGCCCTGCTCAAAGCGGATCCCGTCACGGAGGCGGAGCGTCTTGTCAAGACGCAGGATAGCTTCAATCATGACAGTATATGGTTTCCACTGATGAGCCTGTTCGTTCTCTTCCTGTACCTCAGCATCGAGGCCACGAGGACAGACCAGCCTCCGCTCAGACGGGTGTTCCTCGTCAGCGTCGGAGTCACCACCCCATTCTTCATGGGCATCGCCTCCCGGATAGACGGGGTGAATTACGTCAGCGGCTCCAACTCCGTCTCTTCGCTCTCCACGATCTTGCTCTTCCTCGGCGGTCTGCTCTTCACCACCGTGCTGGGTGTAAACACATACTACAAGCAGCTGAGGAACGTCCGCAATTCCGAGCTCCTCAATCCCGCGCTCATACAATTTGCCTCTCTCCTAGGGCTCTCGGAGGGACTGGTCATCTATTCCATCGACTTCGCTCTGCAGATCATCCTTGGACTGCCACAGAGACCCCTCTTCGTCCAGTTCCCCCTGATCCTCTTCACCTTCCTTCCGCCCCTTGTCATACTGTATTGGAAGAACCCCTCCTACATCTCAACGCTGTCAACACCGATCTACGAGCTCCTTGTCATCAATGACCACGGGATAACCCAGCTCAGCCACCAGTTTGCCGCCGACATGGGGGACGACAAGAGCCTCAGTGACGAGAGCTTCCTCAAGGGGGGGATGATCTCAGCGCTCACGACTATCTTCAAGGACATCACTGGGTCGAATGCAGGTGTTGACCGTGTGATCCTCGAGGACAGATACATCCTGCTGGAGAGCATCGAGGTGGTCGACCGTACGTGGATCATCGCCCTGATCATCCTAGAGTCAAATGCTATGATCAGGAATGCACTCAAACGCTTCAAGCGAATGCTGGAGGACGAGATCCTCGAGATCACCATGCTCTCACCAGACGAGCTTGACATAACAGCATTTGAGGATCTTGGGGAGAAGGTTGCAGAGGTATTCTACTGAACGGCTCTTCGCGGTCCTGAATTTGAAGGTATCTGCATGATATGTGATTTCTTGTACTCTGTGGTGTAGTCCCAGAGAGTATTCCACTTAAGTTATGGATTTCTGCAAATAATCCGGTCAGACGGGTACCCCAATGCAGGAGTGCATCTCAACTAATATGGATGGATTTGGCAATATTCTGATACACAATAGACTCTCGTCCCGATTCCAAGATGAGAATGCTTTATATCATGTCAGGGGCAGGACATCCTGTGAAGAGCAGAAGCGTCGTTGCACTGGCCGTCGTTCTCATCGTCATCTCCCACGTAGGTACTTACCTCATGTCCAACACAGCTCTACCGTCCAATTCCAAGGTGTCCGTATATGAGATCAATGCGCTCACCGGCTCGACCGTCAAGGCATGGTCAGGAGGGATCAGGATATATCGGTACAGGGAGTTCGGTGACAACGGTTTCTACGACGTCACGGAGTACGATCTGGAAATGAATCAGGTTGACAGGTACACCATCGAGCTTCCATGGAGGTACGAGCCACGGGTCTTCGTCCTCGAAGATGGTCGAACGGTTGTCAACATCGACCTGCAGAGGTCAGCGTCCTCCTTGCAGAGTCCTGATCTGTTCATCTACGACCGGGAATCTATCGTCTACAGCGGGAATATCCTCAGAGCCTTGGGGGAGAAGAGAGGTCTGACCGATGACAGCTGCATCGCGAACAAGTGCAGGTACGGTGTGGACGAGGACTCCGACGAACCCTTTGTCCTCTACATGCCCTCAGGTCAAAGCTCCCCCGAGATCGACACCTTCAGATTCACCGACGGGGATTTCGTCCTGGAGAAGAGCATGCAGACCGAGGACCTCTTTATCTTCATCGACGGGTTCCAGTACGTGGGTGAGAGGCTCTATGTCTTCGTCCTCGACCGAGAGGTAGGTCAGACCCTGCTCTACTCCGATCCCCCGTACTCCTCCCTCCTGCCCAGTCCTAGGGAGTTCCCGGACAGTGGCGGGAAACGGTTGGTCGTCCTCCCTGAGCAGGACACATTCTACACGGTCGTCCAGACATTGGACTCCCCGTCCTCTGCATTGTACACATCCGCAGAGGACAGTGTGCTCTTCAGAGAACGAACGGATGAGCCCCGGGAATTTGCCAAGGAGTCCACACTTGTCGGCTACCTCACATTCAGGAATAACTACATGGCGGTGGAGGTACCTCTGGGTGACAGTCTGCTCTATCCTCTGGAGAAGCGGAGTAACTACTCTACAGGTGCACTGCCACTCGTTCTCTACCTGCTGGACAGCACCGTGGGACAGGTTGTAGTGGGGGAATCCGACGGGCTGGTCTTCGATGACAGCTCACGGGTTACCTACCTGTACAGCACGGGCAGTACCCTCCTCTATCTCTACACAGACGGTTCCATCTGGAGGATTCTGTCCCTATCCATCTTGGACCTCGGATCTCAGCTAGAACTACCGGGTTTCCTACCATTTCTCCTCGACTTGGCTGTTATCGTTGGTACGTACATCTTCATCAGGAGACGGGTCGGGAAGACGGAGGACGAGCTCTACCCCAAGGGGTCATGACTGTGACAAACTGGGCGTCTGTGACAAAGTTCGCTGTCCAAATAGTACCTTATGTATAACGAATGAGTCTTCGGTGATGAATCCATTATGGCTTCCCTTACGTGAGTTCTCCATGATAAAATCCTGATCTATTGACCCTCCTGATTTCTTCGTGATGTGACCCCCGATCTATTGACCCTCCTGATTTCTTCGTATGTACCCACGAGCTAATGGGGTCTGGGGCTGTACAGTCTTCTGAGATCGAGTTTTTGTTATAAGAGTGCCCATGGAAGAGTGTTGGTAAGACACGAAGAGGAAGGTTCAGAATACATGAAGAAGAGTCTTTGGTGTAATAGTGCTCATGGATGAGTGTTGGTGATACACGAAGAGGAAGGTTCAGAATACATGAAGAAGAGTCTTTGGCGTAATAGTGCTCATGGATGAGTGTTGGGCACAGTCTGGCCTCAGATCAAGCTCATCTTGTGTGTTCGATTATTCTATAGATGCAGCGCGTACTCTTGGTGATGATGCAGTACAGAATGCTCTTCTCTCTATCCCTGCGTGTGGTAAATTTATATTTATTTCCACCGTATATCGGCCGTGAAGTACAGGGATATACTGCTGATGTCAATCGTGTTCGCCCTCCTCTCCCATCTCACCACTGGATACTTCTTGGACACAACAGGATCTACCAGATTCTTCGTGAACGCGTGGGACATTAACAACTCTAACCTGAACACCATCAGGGTATGGTCAGGTGGTGTGAGGAACTACGAGCTCGATATCTCCCCGGCAGGGTACAAACTCGACGTCGAGGACTACGACATGGACATGGTGAATATCAGGCAGTTTACCATCGATCTGCCCCGGAGCATCCTCCCCGAGATACATGTCCTCAATGACGGCCAGACAGCCCTCTACTTCGACTCGGTGGGACAGGATGCACCCCTGACTGATACTAACTTCTACGTCTACTCCAACGGGAATCTGGTCTACAGCGAGAATCTCCTCGGTGCTCTCTACGAATTATCAGGAGGTGACAGGGGACTCGCTCCGCTCGCCAACGCAGAGGTCGGGATCGTGGACAACATCCCAGATCCGTTCTTCATGCTCTCCAAGATCGACTCCCAGCGCTCAAGGATAAATACATTTACATGGGGAGGAAACGGTCTCACTGCTGACAAGGTGCTTGATGTACCTCCGACCGAGGGCATCGAGGAGATTATGTACATAGATGACCTCTTGTACATCAACTCGGTAGATGGGGCCTTCGTCCAGCAGTTACTCTCTACTCGTGTACCCTACCGCGAATTCAACGTCACGAGATACTCCCCTGACATCGGAGAGTCCTACACCATCCTGCCACTACCAGATCAGATAAATATTGCAATCCATCGTCTCGGAGGAGAGACGGAGATCATTGCACCAGATTCAGAGGTACTGTACAGGACGAATGACCCAATCAGCTTCGTCCCTGCGACTGGTCAGGTAGGTAGACCAGTGCTCCTTGACATCACCATGGCCAGGGTGATCAGCACGGAGGGCGGGTGGTTCTTCCCGCTTGAGAAGATCGAGCGGTCAGCTTACGACGAATTCAATATCGGTCTTTTCATCTCGGAAGACACGGTCTCTACAGTCCTGATCGACTCATTCAGCGACAATATGGTGCCTCTTGTGGAGTCCTCAACATTGAAATTCATGGGCATAGTCTCGGAGAAATTATTCTATATCTACAGCAGCAACAATGCCTCAAAAGTTGTCAGAATTGAATCCAGTGGCTCTGCCTTATCAATGATCAATCCAGTTACATTGTCATATAGTCTCGATATAATAATCATCGGTATCAATATCTATTATATTTCCAGAATTAGGAGATCGAAGAATATACAGGAACTGTACCCCGAGTCTCCACGAGAGTGACCCGAGGATATGTGATATTCCCCTCTTCCTGATCCCAGTCATCTCCAGGAGCTAAGTGCAATATAATCCATGATATCTAATGCCCATTCGGTTGAAGTAAACAATAGTATTCACGTGACGAAATAGTCACACAACATAAATTCTACGCGTAAATCATCGAGGAGATGATAAATTAATATGTGCACACGATACTAGTTGTACAATTCTTATAGGGGAGTATATACACGATACTAACTGTAGAATTCCTATAGAGTATTTACACAACACTAATTGTAGAATTCCTAGGGGTCGGTCAATACATTATGTCTAAAACTGGGAAAGGTACTTCACACAGAAAGCTGCAGCTCCAAAGCCATTACCAACATTAACCGTGACCAGCCCAGGTGAGCAGCTCTGCAGCGCAGAGTACAACGCAGAGACCCCCTTGCCCCCAAGCCCGTATCCAACTGGACTAGGGACTGCTATACAAGGTAATCTCGTCATTCCAGGAACGACTGAGAACAACGCACCCTCCTGCCCAGCCACGAGGACGAGAACCCTCACCGTCTCAACCATCGATATCTCCTCCATCGCCCTCCTCGTCCGCTCGAGGTTCGCCACCCCAACGTCCTGTAACCGATAAGCACCGATCCCATGCACCATCAACGAGACCTCAATCTCGTCAACAACATCAGAGTCACTCGTCCCTGCAGCAATGATCCCGACCTCAGGAACAAGCTCCTTTCGCTCAAACTTCCCAACCACCAGGGTAGAAGATCGGTGAACTGCAAGAATAAACTCCTTCGCAATAAGTGATGCACGCTCGTCGCTAACACGCGTCACCAGCACATAAGGCTCCTTGGAAAGTGCAGCCTCGATCGAAAGTAACAGGTCGGCATCGCTCTTCCCCTCAGCCAGTATAGCCTCCACGACACCGGTCCTGTCTCGACGGTGGTGGTCGTATCTCACTCTTGTCACGAGTCAACTAAAAATCTGTCTAATAAAGCACAATCGGTACTCACATGTACTCCCCAAAATCTCACCTCAGTTCCCCAAAGATACAATTCAAGGGATATATACCCATAGTCATGACCCAGGAGAATTCGTCAAGATCTACCACCCATTTCTCCAAAATTCAAACTATATTCTTGAAAAGGTTGCAGTCTTTCCCCCGACGATGATCGTGAGTTCATCTCATTCTCCACAGTCCAAACGAGCCTCTGGAAAGAGAATGCAGTGATTTTCCCTCCACGATGGTCGTGAGACCCTCTCATTCTCCACAGTCCAAACGAGCCTCTGGAAAGAGAATGCAGTGATTTTCTCCACGATGATCGTGAGTTCATCTCATTCTCCACAGTCCAAACGAGCCTCTGGAAACATCTCATGCTCCTTCTGGATATGAGAATGACCTCCAGTATAGAGCAACAGGCAGATCTGCAAACAAGGGAGTTCAATTCACAAGTCGATGTAATCCTTTAATTCGACCTCATCCCCGAGATCTATCCTCGCAATTCCCGGTAAATGATTCCCGAGAAATCATTGCGACACAAAGCCAGAAGAGAACCAGGATAAATCACTCAGACAAAGCACAATCTCAACAGGCTGAGAATGACTTTGACCGCGCTCCTAACCGAATTTCTTAAATTTGCATCCACCGACAGGAGATTGTTCAGAACGGTTCTCCCTTCTGACATGCTCTAGTAGCTCAGCCGGCAGAGCGCGTCATTGGTAACGGACGCAAACTTCCGACAAACATGTCGAGGTCGCGGGTTCAAGTCCCGCCTAGAGCTTCTTGCTAAGCTATACTGTGAGGTAGAGAAGGCCCCTCTCCTTGACCAATGACCTCGCCCTGCAGAACAGATTCAGGCGGGAGGTCGTGGGGGATATATTGGTACAGAAGCTCATGCGTAAGGTGATAGGTACTCGCCGATCGTCATACTGAACGGTGAGGATCATCGGCTCGGAGCTGGACGAGTTCCTCTTATCCGTGTAGAATTCCTTTTACCGAATGTTCCTGTTAAACTGTGCATCCAGACCTTAGTTCAGGTTGAATATAATTCGGGTATCAGGCTCTCCAATGACATATTATCAACATGTCGAGTAGAGGTATAGTAGGTTTGAGATCGAAGTGCGTAAAGTTGTTCACCTAATCGTTTTCCCGATTTAGTAATTCTAATTTCTTATTTTCAGCAATATTTATCCCACATCATTATTTGATAAATCATTACTATAAGCCTTCATAACTCCAAAAATGTTTTGTTGTAGTGGTAGATATATATACTCTGATCGTATCCTCCAATCTGCCCTGATTTTCATGAAGGAACCTCTTAACTTCTTGTAATTTCTCTTCCTCAGAATAATCTTCTGGTGGACGATTTCTCATGTGAGCATGATACTTCTACCCGACAATTTAATTGGTTCGTCCCCTGTTCTTTGGTATACACTTCATATTTCCAAGACACATTCTTAGACAACAAGAGTGGAAAATACTCTATGATCTATTTCTACTGGAGTAATTTTGGATCTGTTTGACAGTAGATTCAGGATGACTTGTAAACTTTTCTTCATCTATCGTCCAGATCTTCGATGTCCTGTACCACAACTCAATGAGGTTACTTATACACGACTAATGAACACATCCCAAGTATATTCTCACAGGTCATATTTCATTGTATCGGTGAGAGCTTGGTACATACGGTCTGTACCGTCTGATTTCTGTGACCTCCCTGTCGACTCCACTCTTCGCTAGGACTTGCTGGACCTCCGCAATCGTGGGAATAGTCTCCTGCTCTCCGAGCTCCATGATGAAACTTCTGCCGTCATGTCGCATTCTGATTATCCTGAATCCGAACGCCCGTTTGAGTGCGTGCTCCCCCTCCCTGATCTCCCTGAGTATCTTAGGACTGATCTCCACCCCGGTGATCACCCTGGAGGCTATACATGGTGTCGCCGGCTTATCCGCGCTCTCCAGTCCTCGATCCGAGGCAATCCTCCTGATCTCCGGCTTGGTCAGTCCTGCCAGAACTAGCGGTGAGAGTGCCCCTTTCTCGAGGACAGCTTTGTATCCTGGACGATGACCCCCGAGGTCTGATGCGTTGGTTCCGTTAACCACAAGGTCGAACCCGTTCCTCCGCCTATATTCCTCCAGCTTGTTGTGGAGGAGAGACTTGCAGTAATAGCATCTGTCGGACGGATTTAGCCTGTACTCCTCACTCTCTTTGTACTCCTCGTACCTCATGAAATAGAGGTCATGCCCCATGCTCTCCGCCTCTCTCTGTGCAAACTCCCGCTCGCCGATACCGACTGACTCTCCGATCTGCATGACCAGTCTCGTCTCTGTGGCGACGTCGCTGACCAGTGATGCCAAGACACTGGAGTCCACTCCCCCAGAATATGCCACGATGACACGTTTATTGCGGACCAAGGTGTGAACCTTGTCGATCTTGGCAGCCACTGACTCGTCGTCGATGATCCTGAGCATAAGTTGAGTACTCACCACATGGTAATAAGCATTGGGAAGATGCAAGTTAACCACAGAATCTCGGGTTTAAATACTACATGACGTATCTGAATGTGACATATGTCGTGGGAGTCTGTAGTCGTATTTTCAACGAGAATCTCGATTCGGGGTAAGGGAATTTTACCGTTTCGAAATCCTTATCACAGACGGGTGAGGACATAAATTACCTTGCGGTCGCAGAAGCGATCTTACCCTTCTAGGGATTGAAACAACAGCAACTTCAAAATCACCACTTGACTCTGCATACAGTCGCAGAAGCGATCTTACCCTTCTAGGGATTGAAACGATTTCAACTCAGACGGGCTGAGCTTATCCAATTTACGGTCGCAGAAGCGATCTTACCCTTCTAGGGATTGAAACGCAATTACACGGCTGGAGTGCTCCAGATACTCTCCAGCGTCGCAGAAGCGATCTTACCCTTCTAGGGATTGAAACACGATGTGTTTAGC
>WAMJ01000149.1 GCA_015522385.1 Candidatus Heimdallarchaeota archaeon | reverse complement strand
GACGACATCAAGAGAATCCTCGTATCAACTGTTCACCACAGACTGCAGCTGAAGTCGGAGGTCGAGCTGGAGGGATCAACCGGTGAGGTCATCATAAAGGACATCATGAACACGGTGTCCGTCCCCGTCTAATCCTTCAGTATTTTATCCACTGTTACTGGTGAATTATGCACCATAAATCACAAAAGTTCTTTATATCATGAGATACGATCATGTTGTAGATGAGCACTCAAGGATTACAGAGAGCAGGTGACTTTTTCAGAGGAGAGAGGGCTAAAATCAGGATAACTCTAGGAATTGTGAAAATAATTGGAGGACT
Organism: Candidatus Heimdallarchaeota archaeon; assembly: GCA_015522385.1. The sequence continues at coordinate 2,637 of WAMJ01000149.1, read as the reverse complement.
AATTCTCCTGTATCTGACGTTCATGATACTCAGCTCCTTCGTCCCGGATGTCTTCACCTTCACCAACATGATCGTGGTTTTCGAGGTCCTGTTCCTCTTCGCTGTAGCCATACTGATCGCCCTATTTACCTTCATCGGAATGCTCGTAGGTTACATCTTCGTGATCAGCACAGCACCCCTCGGGAACACAACCGTGACCTCGGGATTCTCCAATGGTATGACCTACCTGATGAGAGCGTTCTTTGAGCAAGTACTGTTCAACGGATTCAACTTTGACAACGCAGGTATAGATGTAGATTCCTATCTGGGTTCAGGAGCGGATCCATTTGGACCCTTGGCTTACATGCTACTGTACTCTACGAGAATATCCTATGAGAAGCTCTTCATCAACGGTATACTCACCATTGCGCTCATCCTCATGCTCATCACCGGAGTGAATTTTATCTTCCAAGGAAATATGGGACAGGCTGCAATCTCATTCTTCCTCTCCCAGTTCATCCTCGGGTTCGGATACATCAACTCCCTCGTCCTGCCACTCACGCTCGACGTCACGTCATTCGCATCGCTGATTGGATCTACCATGTTCCAGATAGGATTCGTGTCCTATATCTATCTCGAGTACTCACTGCAGACGGGTTACCTCAATAACATCGCACAACCAGCACTTCAGCGCCAAAAGCGAGTTGGTAAGCAGTTACAGGCCCTGAATGAGTTCAAGCTCGGGATAACCAAGGTAGGAACAGATGAGGAGAAGAAACAATCGGAGATCGTGAAAAAGCAGGATGAAACCGAGGAAGGAGTGAGTACAGCACTCTCAGCAGGTACGGACTCGACCACCGCTAAGAAGTTCGGCGCAGAGGCCATGGCTTTCCTACTCGATTCCTCAAAGGACTCGGTATTCCACGGTGCAACCGGTGAGAAGGAGAAGATGACGGGTAGGCTCCAGCGGTACTACGAGGGTCTCCTCCGTCATGACAAGAATCTGAACAAGAAGCTGGGAGGATCAGGAGGCAAGTCCTTCAATCCCATCTCAATTCTCGTCCCCGTGATCATCTCCATGTTGATCAGGCTGGCGCTCCTCATATATTTCTCATGGCTCATCCTCAATGCAGACATCTTCTTCAACTTCATCAGCTTCCCGAAGACACTTACACAATCGATCGAGTTTGATCAACCAGAGAGTATTCTTCTCGTACTCATCCCTATGATATTCCTCATACTTGGTCTGTCAATGCTCATCTCGTGGGGGGTTGGACTGCTCACCAAGTCCCAAGAGCTCATACTCAGGGACGAAAGCGAGGTGAAGAAGTTCATCAAGAAGGGAGTGGCGATTAAAACAAGGCAGGAGGGAGAGGAGCTCCTCAAGAAAGTACAGCCTCAGAAGAAAGGAGGAAAAGCTGCAAAGACAGACTCTGCCACTCAATCAGACGATGCAGGTACAAGTTCCAAGCGTAGGAGAAAGAGAAAGAAACCTGCCAAAAAATAATGCATTAGGCGAAATTATATTAGCTAGCTCCCACAAGAGGGTTTGGTGATTGTACCTGAACTCTGACGACATCACTGCAGTCCTCTTCTCGGGAGGAAAGGGCAGTCGGTTATTTCCACTTAACGAATACTACCAGAAGGTCATGATGCCTATAGGGAGGTGGGGAACACCACTCCTCGAATTAGTAATCAGGCACTTCAAGTACTACGGTATCACGAAATTCGTCATGCTCATAGGGTACAGGGGAAACCAGATCCGCAGGTACTTCAAGGACGGGAGCAGGTGGGACATCCAGATAGATTACTCCTTTGATGATCCTAACCTCAAGGGAACAGGAGGGGCCCTCCTCAATGCCAAGGAGAAGATCAACACCTCTAACCTCATCATCTCATACACGGACATACTCACCTCGTTGAACTTCAGCAAGCTCCTGAGCAACCACATCGCCAACGGGACCATGGGGACTCTGTGGCTGGATCCAGAGTGGAACGAGTCCGTGCACTCCGTCACCTACGACGCAAACATGAACGCCATCAATCTTAACTCCGACTCCAGCAGTATCCTCGTCAACACCGGACTGAGCGTATTGTCATCTGATGTGTTCGATGTTCTCGAAGAATTCAAGAAGAAATCCAGTTCTATCGATCTCTCAGGAGATGTATATCAGAAGTTAGCTGAGGAGGAGCAGATAGCGGGATACGTATCTCCAGAGTGGTGGTTAGACATAGGGAGTGTGTCAAGGTTAACGAGCATTACACGATCCCTATTAGTGAGACGGATGGGGCACCTTATCGAGGAGGGAGTGATATGAGATCGGTGATATACTACCCCTCGCTAGATGGGTTGCAGCCAATATCGTTCTACCTTCACCCCGGTTTGTGGATGATTGGGACAAAAGAGATAACCGATGATAGAGCCGTGAACAACCTCTCACTTATCGAGTGGATACTGAGACACCTCATGTATAACGGTCTGAAGGAATTCGTCTTCCTCGGGAAGAAGCAGATAGAGCAGCTCTCTGCTCAAAAGAAATTGTATGAGCACGACTTCGGTATCGACGTTGAGCTCAAAGGATCAGACGAGCTTAGAACAATCGAGCTCATCAACACCCTCGACGACGAGGACACGCTTTTCTATTTCGGGACTGTCCT
>WAMJ01000148.1 GCA_015522385.1 Candidatus Heimdallarchaeota archaeon | reverse complement strand
CTATCTCCCTCCTCTGCAAGTGCAAATCTGGATCAATTTTAAGTCTCTGATTCTGCTTGCAGTGAGTGCAGAGGTAACTGACCTCACGTAGTTGTTCTTCCATCAGCAATTGAAAATGGGACGTTCTGCTTTATATTGATTCCCCATGGAGGTACACAACCTGCTACTTATTAGGCGGAATCTATGTGTGAAATGGTTTCTTTATGTAGTGTTATTTTTTAGATGTGGTTTAATAATTAGGTTATTCTTTCCTAAGGGCGCTCTCCATAATCTTCTGAATGTTCTGGATCATCTCAGAGTAGTCCAGCTTCTCCCCTTCAATAAGCATGGCATTGGAGAAGATCTGGTTAATCATCGGCTCTATGATCTCTTCATTTTCCAGATTGTCCTCAATGCCCTTGATGATCTCATTGTTTGGATTTAACTGCAGGATCTTACCGCCCAAGGCCATAGAGGAGAATGGATTGCTCTCCATGTAGGACATGGCCCTCTGGAAGTCAGAGGATATACCTCCCTTGGGAGTGACCAGTCTCGCGGGGCTGCTCACGAGCCTTTCAGAGATGGTGACGTCCTTTACCTTGCTGCCAAGGACCTCCTTGAACTTCTTCCTCAGCTCCTTGTGCGGTCCTGTGATTTCCGGTTCCTCATCGCCTTCTTCGTCACCGGTCTTTTCGGGTTCCGTGGAAGTGCCCTCGTCCTCGTCGATGAGCTTGAACTTCTTGCCTTGGTACTCCTTGAGGTGCATCATGAGGAAGTTGTCAATGGGCTCACCCATGAGAAGAACCTCCAGTCCCTCCTTGTTGAAGTACTCGAGGTGTGGACTCTTCTTGATGATGTCAAGACCATTACCAGTGAGGTAGAAGATCTCCTCCTGCTCGGGTTTCATTCGGACGATGTAGTCATCTAGACTGACTGCACCTGTCCTGCCGTCAACATCATCATAGGTCGAGTGGAACCTGAGGAGCTCTGTGAGTGCTTCCTTGTTCTTGTCCTCGGAGGCAATGCCCTCCTTGATGTATGCACCAAATTCCCTGAAGAACTCAAGGTACTTCTCTTTGTCCTCCTCCTGTAGCTTCTTGAGCTCCTCGATGAGCTTCTTCTCGATGAAGGATCGCATCTTCCGGGTGAGCGCGGAGTTCTGAACGACCTCACGGGAAACATTCAGGGGAAGATCCTCACTGTCGACCACACCGACCACGAACCTGAAGTACTGTGAGATTAGATCCTGGTTCTTCTCCTGTATGAGAACCTTTTTGCTGTAGAGTTTGAGTCCCCAGTCAGTCTCCTGTGTGTACATCACTGGTTTTGATCTTGGGATGAAGAGCACAGCGTAAAACTCGATGTTCGACTCCATCTTGATGTGGAGCTTAAGTAGGGGCTCGTCCCACTTACCTGAGATCGTCCTGTAGAACTCGGTGTACTCCTCGTCCGTGATCTCTGATGGACTCATCCTCCACAGTGCCTTCTGAGAGTTGAGAATGTGCTCCTTCTCGTCTGCTTCCTTTTCGTCTTCTGAATCCTCATCGTCCTCGGTCTCCTCGGGTATCCACTTGATGGGGAACGCCACAAAATTGGAGTACTTTCGGACGACGTCCTTGACTTCCCACTCCTCTAAGTACTTCTTGAAGTCCTCCTTGAGGTAAAGCTCGATCTCTGTACCTCGTTCCTTCTTCTTGATCTCCTCGATGCTGAAGTTGTCCGTACCCTCTGATGTCCACATGTAAGCATGGGTCTTGGGTTTGTAGGACTTGCTCCTGACTTCTACTTTATCCGCTACAAGGAATGCTGAGTAGAATCCCACTCCGAACTGTCCGATGAGTTCGTCGAGCTCCTCGCCTTCTGCGTTGTTCAGGAACTCTAGCGTCCCAGACTGTGCGATTGTTCCGAGGTTGTCGATGAGCTCCTTCTTGGTCATTCCGATCCCGGTATCCTTGATCGTAAGAGTTCCCTTCTCCTTGTTAGGGATGATGTGTATTTCGAGGGGTGCCTCCTTCTGGATGACGTCCTCTGAGGTCAGCATCTTGAGCCTGACCTTGTTCAGGGCGTCAGATGCATTTGAGATTAGCTCCCTGAGGAATACTTCCTCGTGCTGGTAGAGGGAGCGAATGATAATGTCGAGTACTTTCTTGACATCCGTCTTGAACGTGATTGTCTCTGCCATATTATTCACCGATATGTAATATGCTTATCTGTTCTTTATATTTTTTATCTTAATTTCAATGTAGGGGGTCTCTAGCCGTATAATTGCCGTTAGGCGTCCAGAAATAGCACTGAGGTAGTATACCATAGGTAAAGTAGTTGGTTAGTGGAGTAAAATAAATGAATATAATGTCAGTCCAAAGAAGATAAGTGCACCGAGGTAGAAGGGAAGGGTGAGAGCTAGCCCCATCAAACCACCTGCGATCACTGGTCCAATCGTCCGCATCAGCGACGCGAAACCTTGATTGACCCCTAATGCTTCGCCCTGAACGCGGTCGGGTACTGACTGGCTAAGGAGTGAGTTGAACGAGGGATTAAGCCCTGCAATTCCAATTATGAGGGGAGTATTGGTCACGAAGTACATCTCGAAGGAGTTAACTTGGGGTATGGCTAAGAAGCCGATTAGGACGAGGAGTGTACCTATCCGAACCATCACCCTCTCGCCGAATCTTGCAATGATTGGACGGACAATCACGTACTGAGAGAAAAAGAGGACCAAACCGACGTAGGTGTAGAGTATCCCGAGCTTGGTCTCATCGATCGACGGGTCGATAACAGGGGCGTAGAGCGCGAAGGCAGCTATCAGGTTGGTAAATCCCAGGGTGACAATCGAGAATAGTGTGATGTACAAGATGGCGTTGTCGTACTGCATGAGGTTCTTCACGCCTAGGATGACAAAGATGGATCGTTTCTCCACGTTCAGCCCACGTTTCTCGGGAGGGAGGCTCTCCACGAGGACGAAGTACGCCCCGACCAGATTTATGAAGGAGAGCAGTGCTGCGAACATACCCGGGGTAGCCACTCCGTGAAGACCGAAGAGTGAGTACTTGGCCAGTACTCCTCCGATACCTGGACCTACGGCGAATCCCAATCCAAACGCCGCTGTGATGGTTCCGAAGACTCCCCCCCTCTTCTCAGGCGGGGTAATATCGGCAACATATGCGTTTGCTACCGTGAGGGTGGCCGAGGTCGCGATCCCAGAGAGTGTTCTCGAGATGAAAAGTGTGAGGAGGTCGAATGAAATACCGAACATTGCGTACCCGAATATTGAGCCTGCGAGACCGATCAGGATAACTGGGCGGCGACCTATCTTGTCCGAGACTGAGCCCCAGATAGGGGAGAAGATGAACTGCATCAGGGAGTACACTGCGATGAGGGCCCCGTAGATGAGGCTATTTGCACCTAGTGATGTTGCGTAGAAAGGGAGTATTGGGATGATGATGCCGAATCCCAGTAGGTCTATAAACACCGCAAGAAAGAGCAGGACAATTTTGAGGTTATAGTTCTCAACTGTGGTCAATTGAACTTGTGTAAGACACTCCAAATATAAATTCGTAGATACGACCTTAAAGACCGGGCCAATATTCTTCTACGTAAAAGTAGTCTTTCGGAGTATCCACACTCTTCCAGAAAATCTCATTGGGTATCAGGTACGAGGCAAATTTGCCCCTCTCAACAAGCTCCTTGAAGATCGTGTCCTCCATCTGTCCCACATCAGGGAAGTCTTGGTAGATCTCTCGCTCCACGATGTCAACTCCTGCATGGATAGGTAGATCCAATCTTGGCTTCTCGATGAAGGAGCGGATCATCTCGTTCTCCACCTGTGCAATACCGTACGGGGAAGTCATGTTCACCAGAAGCATGGAGGCAAGAGCCTCTCTTCGAGTGTGCACCTCCATTAGGGGCTCTAGGTCCGCATTGGTCATGGTGTCACCGTTGACCACATAACACCGATCTGTCCTCAAGGATTTAGAGGCCAGTTTGAAAGCTCCTCCACTCCCGAGTTTGGACTTCTCGACAACGTACTCTATCTCAATATCGCTGAATCCCTGCCTCATTGTGTCGATAAACTCTATCGTTTTCTCCGAGTGGTGACCAAGTGCAAAGACCACGTGATTCACACCGTACTTATGCAACCATTTCACCTGCCAGTAATTAATAGGATGACCCTTGATTGTGGCCAGACCCTTGTGATACTCGTCATTCGTTATGTCCGTTATCCTACTTCCTTTGCCACCTGCGAGGATGACCGCTTCTGTAACAACCATTAATCAAGAGCTGTCAAGACTGATGGGTTATTAATCCTTCCCTAATTCTTTGGGGTAAATGTCTACCTAGTTGCAAAGATTCGCGTGGCAGAGTGAAAAAAAATGTTGAGAATTCCACTAGGATGGTGTAGGCAAAATAATGTGGAGATTGCTCTTGAGGAATTGGAGGATGAAAGAACTATTCCTATTGACTTATATAGGATCACACGTATACTCATTATGTGTTAAAACTCCTTTCTCTACAAGGTCTAAGGAAATCGCTTGAGATAGAGTATCCAGTGACTCTTGTCATCGAAGAGAGAGGGAACTCCATATTTCTGGATCTTATCATGGTCGATGAGAACAAGAGGAGGAGAGGATACGGAACTCAGGTCATGAACAGGATCGTGGACTACGCAGACAGGAACAGGATGTACATCTACCTGACCCCCTCTGGAGACTATGGAAGCAATGTCAGAAGGCTAAAGAAATTCTACAAGAGGTTCAGCTTCAAGAAGACCAAGAACAGAATGTTCGGGATGGTCAGGGAACCTTCAAAATCATATCTGAGCTATTGGCAGTAACATATTTGACAATAACAAACTCACTAGCTTTATTACGACATCTGAAGCTATTCAAAGATCAGTTGAAACTGCGCAGATCTAATTAGCGAAGACGTTTAATCCGAAGCAATTGCTTCGATTCCTTGGTGTGCATAGTAGGTCTGGTAGAGCTCCGTGTATTTTCCGTTCAACGCCATGAGCTCATCGTGAGTACCTACCTCCACTGCCTCTCCGTCATCCATGACCACAATCTGATCTACATCTCTGATTGTGGAGAGTCGATGGGCAATGACGAGGGTTGTTCGTCCGTCAAAAAGCTTCTGCTGTGCGAGTTGAACGAGGCTCTCAGTATACGCATCGAGACGGCTAGTTGCCTCATCGAGAATCAGGATCTTAGGATTCTTGAGCATTGTACGTGCGATTGTGATCATCTGACGCTGACCCGCTGACAAAGACTTCCCGCTTTCAGTTAGCTGGGTCTGGTAACCATCGGGTAGGGCATCGATAAACTCATCCGCACCTACCATCGAGGCGATTTCATAGACCTCCTCATCAGTGGCATCGGGTCTTCCATACCTGATGTTGTCCATAACTGTGCCGACGAAGAGGTATGGCTCTTGTGAGACAAGACTTATTGTATCGTAGAGTGATTCTAGTGTGATATCTCTCAGATCTTGACCATCAATAAGAACCGAACCACTGGATGGGTCATAGAACCGCAGTAGCAGCTTCGTCACTGTAGATTTTCCCGCTCCTGTGTGTCCAATCAGAGCGGTCTTCTTACCAGCTGGTATCTTGAAGCTCACCCTCTTCAGAACTTGGACATTCTCGATCTTTCCGTTCTCACCCTTGCTTTTCATGTGCGGTGCTTCACCCATCATCCCCGGGGACTCGATCTTCCTTGTCTTGTAGCTGAACGTGACATCGACAAGCTCCACTTTCCCACCCTTGAATTCTAGTGGTTTCGCATCAGGTGAATTCCCGACTGCTGGTCGTGAGTACAAGATGTCCGTTACCCTGTCCAATGCTGCTAGCGATGCCTGGAGGTTGGTGATGTTGTTGGAGAGAGCGAGAATTGGTGAGAGGAATCGCCTGACCATAACTGTACCGAGGTAGATAGCTCCTATCGTAACCAGCCCCTGCTCGTAAAGCATACCACCCGAGTAGACCACCAAAGCGATCATTATCATCGAGACCAGTGTGATTGAGGGGAATATCATTGTCATCATGGCACCGAGTTGCTTGAAGTACTCGTAGGTCTCATTGTTTAATTTCCTGATCTCGGAGCTTGTACGCTCTTCCTGATTAAAGGATTTGGCGATTGACACTCCCGAGAGGTTCTCCGCAAGCTTGCCGCTGACCCTCCCCATTGACGACCTGACCTTCAACATCCTCACCTTACCCTTGCTGGAGATCACTGTGGTTATGACCATCGCTGTAGGAATGGCCAGCAAGGAGATTAGCCCGAACCAGTAAGAGATTGAGAAGAGTACGCCAAGTGTGGCGAAAGCCACGAGAAGGTTTGTGACACTGGTCGTGAAGACATTTAGCCCAGTTGTGATCTCTTGGGTATCGTTGACGACCCTTGATGTGATGTTACCAGACTGGATCTGCGAGTGGTAGCTGAAGTCTGCTTCTACAAGCTTCTCGAATGTATCAGACCTGAGATCGTGGACGAGCTCGTTCTGAACCGAGGCCATCACCCATGTCACAAGTGACTGGGTCACCCATCCGAGCACTGCGAGACCTAGATAGAAGACCACCAGCAGGGTGATTGTATCGAACGTGGCATTGTCTATGAGCAAGTTGATGGCATCCTGCACGATAATGGGTTGGTAAGTAACCGCCGCGGTATAGAACAGGGTAAGAAATGCGACCAAGGTTACCGAGTACTTGAACTTCGAGAGATAGCGCCAAAGGACTCTGAGGAGTTCAGACGATTTCCTCGTTCTGGTCTTGTCCGCGAAGAGGGATGAGTGCCTTGACATTAGCTCACACCTCCTTTAATGAGCTGCTCGGATTCGGGCAGTAACTCGAAGATCTTCTGGTATTCAGTACTTGTCTCTAGGAGCTTTTCGTGAGTACCAATTGCTATGATCTCCCCGCGCTTGAGCAGGATGATCAAGTCGGCTTTCACAAGTGTGTTGAGCCTTTGTGTGACGGTTATTGTCATTCTGTCCTTACTCAAGTTGTCCAGTGCCTTCCTCAGCAATTCTTCCGTCTTGCTGTCAAGTGCCGAAGCACTGTCGTCAAGGAGGAGAATATCTGGATCGGCAAGAATCGCCCTAGCGATTGCCAGACGTTGCCTCTGTCCCCCTGACAGATCTACTCCCCTTTCCCCTATCAGTGTATCGAGACCTTCTGGGAGATCTGAGATGAACTCCATCGCCTGAGCTGCCTCTGCTGCCTGAAGGATTTCTTCGTACGTTGCACTGGGCTTGGCAAACGATATGTTGTCCCGGATCTTTCCAGAGAACAGGAACACCTCCTGCTCTACCCTACTGACATGTTGCCTCACGATGTGCGGGGGAATATTCTTGAATGGCACACCCGAGATAAGAATCTCTCCCTTGGATGGAAGGTATAGCTGCAGAAGGAGTTTAAGGAGGGTAGATTTACCACTTCCAGGACCCCCGATCACTGCCACCTTACTTCCCGAGGGTATCGTGAAATTGAGATTCTTGAGCGCGTACCTGCCGTTATTGTATGAGAACCAGACGTCCCTGAATTCGAGATCTCCCTCCCAGTCGATATCTGGGATCTCGGAGATCACGGGATCTGGGTAGGGATCCACCCAGTTCATCTTCTCCCAGATCCTGTTGGAATTGGTCAGGGCTGCATTGAGGAGAAGGAACATCTGGGGCATCATCATGGATGTGAGTTGAAGAGTGATAAGTAGTCCTAGTACTTGGATAACTGTTGATACCTCTAGCAACCCATTACTGACGTCGTAGAGGGTCCAACCGAAGAGCAGGGATGTAAGGATTAATATTGCGACATTCGGGAGGTAAAAAGCCGCCATTCTCCCCTCAGTTTTCCCTAGAATGGAATACTGTTCACTCGTATTTCTGAAACGCATGATTTCTCGGAGTGACGCTCTCATAGACCTTACCACCTCTATTCCCTTGAAGATCTCCTGTGACTCCTCCGTCATCACTCCTACGGTATTTGCAAGTTCAGTTCTGATGGGGATTATTCTCCGAGCCTGAAATATAGCCAGAATATAGTAGAGAACGAATCCGATAAACGCGACAACAGCCTTGTATATGTCGGTTGTGAGATAAATCGTGACTGTTATGATGAGAACTGAGAAGATATTGTTCATGATCTGACGGAGGGCAGGCATCACTCCCTGTCTCATCTGGGAGATCTCTGTCATGCCCATAGAGAGCAATTTTGAGGAGTTATTCTCATCATGAAAGGTCAGACTGTGTGTTTGTATCCTGTCAAAGTATTCCTGACGGATGTCTCTTTCGAAGCTAAACCCCAAGGTCACATAGGTATAGAGTCCTAAGAAGGAGATAACATAGAAGAGAGCCCCTGAGAGGATAATTGCGAAAATTATCAACATGAACCGTGAAGTGACCTCCCTCTGAACCAATAGCTCATCAAGGGCAGTTCCTACAAGAACTGCAGGGAGCATAGCGAAGAATGAAGACAGGATCATTGTCATAATTGCAAAAATAAGGGTGGGGACCTTTCTCGTGAAGAAGGAAAGAAAGAGCGTTGTTCCACTACTATAGGACGGTCCCTTATATCCTTGGTGTTCAACCTCGAGTGTTTTCATATAGGAACATATAGTATTTTATGCGTTATAAGCGTAGTTTTTGGGTTAAAAGAGATTAGTCTTCTCCCACGGTAAATCAAGATCTTTCCGACCAAAGTGCCCATATGTTGCAGTCTGTTTGTAGATGGGTCGTTTGAGATTCAGCTCCTTGATCATCATCCCTGGTCTGAGGTCGAAGTTGTCCAGAACCTTCTTCTCGATATCCTCGTCGGGGATCGTGCCCGTTCCAAGAGTGTCTACATTAAAGGAGAAGGGCTCTGCTACTCCGATTGAATAGGCTATTTGGACGTTGACTTCAGAGGCTAAGCCACTGGCAACAATGTTCTTCGCGATGTACCTCGCCGTGTATGAACCACTCCGGTCCACCTTAGACGGATCCTTGCCCGAGAATGCACCTCCTCCGTGATATCCTGCACCCCCGTAGGTATCCACGATGATCTTCCTACCAGTGAGACCCGCGTCTCCGTGGGGGCCACCAATGACAAATTTCCCTGTTCCATTTACGATGATCTCGGTCTCGATATCATAATAGTCACCAAGGACGGGTATGATTAGCTCCTCCATCAAATCTTCCTTTATCTTCTCCTGAGCTAATCCCTCTTCATGCTGTGCCGCGAGCACTACCTTCCGAGCGGTAGTAGGTTTACCATCTACGTACTTGATCGCTACCTGGGACTTTCCGTCGGGACGTAGGTAACTGAGCTTCCCCGACTTCCTCAGTTTCGCCATACCCTTGGTCAATTCGTGAGCTAGAGTTATGGGGACAGGCATCAATTCCTCGTTGTGGTCAACTGCGTACCCGAACATCAGTCCCTGATCTCCAGCTCCTTGATCCTCATCAGAGGTTCTTACAACCCCCTGTGCAATATCTACTGACTGCTCATGGATGACGTTAATCACCGAGACATCCTTGTAGTAGAACCCAATATCGGGGTAGGTGTATCCAATATCCCTAACCGTATCTCTGACAACCTTCTGGAGATTAACATACGAGTCAGTGTGAATCTCTCCTCCAATCAGCACTAATCCGGTTGTCACAAATGTCTCACAGGCTACACGAGAATTTGGATCCTGCTTCAACATCTCATCTAGCACTGCATCTGAGATTTGATCTGCTATCTTGTCTGGATGTCCCTCCGTTACAGATTCCGAGGTGAATATCTTCTTTCGTGGCATTATTTTCAACCTTTACTACTTGGATATTACAAAGAATAAATTAATTGTGCTTGTGCTTAGTATAAAGTTCCTCCCGTAAAACCATATCTGTTGAGACATCACCTACCTTTTCGAGGTATTTGTCAATTCTCCAATACCAGAATATTGCGAAGATGAAAGGGACAAAGGAATTGATTGCCAAGAAGAGTATCACTATCACACGAGGATCCGAGAGGTCGAACGGGTATACCGTCCACAAAAGTACCACACTGATTATCAGGAGAACTATTGTGTACAATGCATACCTGTCCTTGTGACTGAGTATTCCTCCCTTGTTATGATCGTTATGAATCCTGTCCTTTGGTGTTCGATTGAACTCCACCGAAGTTCCAAGCAGACCTTTGATAGTACCTATGATCAATAGGGGTTGCACCGTGTAAATGAACATGTAGAAGGCCGAAAGATACACTATCTTTGTGATGAATGGTTTCTTCGTGTACAGTATCTCGGGGTTCTCAAGGATAAGGACTACGTATCCCGAGAGCATTGGTAGTATCCCTATCACCGGATATAGAATAGAAGCCAATGGAACTCCTCCGACACCAACGGTACTACTCACAAATGGTTCGTTTAGTAGATAGAGTCCGAGGAATGAATATGAGATGAAATATGCCAATACACCAAGAACTGGAAAGAAAGAGTTTGTGGCGTGATCGATTTTTGCAAAAAGGGGAGATTTCCCCTTGAGTATGTAGATTATCCTTGCCCTGAAACTCCGTGTAGTACCGGATAACCACCTCCATACCTGTCGGACAAGAGAGACTGGATCCCACGGGATGAGCCCCCACCCACCAATCATATCTAAGTATTCTATTCTGTATCCCCTCGCCACCAATATGTAAGTCGTATCTGTATCGTCTGCGATCGTGAGCTCATTCATTCCCCCGTTCTTGATGAGTAACTCCTTATCGAACAAGGCAGTTCCACCTGCGAAGATAGCAGATCCAGTCGCTCTTCTGGCCAATTGATAGTACGAGAAGAACTGCATCTGCAGGAATGCCGCTGTGTACGTGAGAAAGGTGTGCATGTTGACATAATCCACCCTCATCTGAACCGCTATCGTATTTTCCTGCCAGTAATTCATGGAGTTCAGGATGACACTTCTCTCGAGGAGGTGGTCAGCGTCGATGAACAGCACGACCTCTCCCCTGAGCTTGGGAAGACAATCGTTGATGGCCCCAGCTTTAAAACCTCGTCGGTGGTCACGGTGGATGTACCTGACATTAAGGGCACTGCATAATTCCCTGATGACCGTGGTCTCTGCCATGTCCTCGAGAACAACCACCTCCAGCTTATCCTCAGGATAGTTAAGATCCAAACTGGCGAGGATCGTCCTCCTGAGGATCTTGGGTGACTCCCTATACGTGGGTATCACGATGCTCGCAAACGGGAGATCCTCTGAGTCCTTCTTCCAATACCTCCCTCTGTAACCGATTGGTTTGGGAAGGGGTAGGAATCTTCTACCGAAATTCCACAGAACCATGATGGCGAAGTTTGTCGTGAACCCGCCAACTGCGAATATATAGAGATTCAACAAGAATGCAGAGGTTGAGAGTCCTTGGTGTAGGAGCTCGAGGAACGAGAACCAGAGGTATATGTTGAACATCACTAAAAGAGTTATGAACGTAAGGAGGAAGAATCGGTACAGAGCCATGTTTCCCTTGATCTCTGTGGGTTTATACGGTGGGTATGTGGGCCGGACTATCCGTATTCTGGTTTCTTCCTCTACCATACATTAAGCTCGAATTCTCGGGATTTTAATAAGGTAATGAAAATGAACGATTATTCAATGTATAAGAGAGGGTAATTTCCCCAGTAATCCAGTAACACACTAATTACCGGGAAACTGTTGAAGAAGTTTTAATACGTCATCTATGGGCCATATCTATGGTGCTCTCTGGAAAGAGTATATTGGTGACAGGCGGTGCTGGATTCATAGGGTCCAATCTCGTAGACCACTTGGTGGATGATAATGAGGTGATTGTCGTCGACTCACTACGAACCGGCAAGAGGGAGAATGTAAATCCCAGTGCAGAGTTTCACAATATACCTATCGCCAAGATCAACGAGATCGAGGGGCGTGATATCGATGTCGTCTTTCACCTTGCAGCCATGGCGTCGACCCAAGAGAGCTTCCTCAAACCTGATGAGTGTATCGAGATCAACGGTGCTGGAACTGCCAAGATGCTGGAGTTCTCCAGAGTGAACGACATAGAAAGTTTCGTCTTCACATCAACTGCCGCACTCTACGGTAATAACCCTGAACTTCCAAAGCGAGAGACCATGTCTATCGAGATTCTATCTCCATATGCCGCATCAAAGAGAGCAGGAGAACAACTTGTTGATATTTACGCTCGATCGTACGGGATGAAGTGCTACTCACTCCGCTTGTTCAATGTGTTCGGTCCAAGACAGGACCCGCATAACCCGTATTCGGGAGTCATCTCTATCTTCCTTGACAGAGCGCAGAGAGGTGATACGCTGTACATCAATGGGGATGGTAGCCACACCCGTGACTTCGTCTTCGTAAATGATGCTGTACGTGCTTTTGAACATGCTGCCCAAGGGGCATCGGAATTTGGTTCTGCGATAAATATCTCAACGGGAGTTGAGACGCGAATAGACAATCTGGCAAGAATGATTATAGAAAAAGTAGGCTCTTCTTCCAAGATTGAGTTCCGTGATCCGAAGATCGGAGATGTATACCGATCCTACGCTGATAATTCAAAAGCAAAGAGAGTTCTTGGTTGGGAACCGAAATTCAGCTTTGAGCAGGGTCTAGACACTTATCTGGAATGGCTTGACTACATCTCACGGTCAATCATATAGCGAGCGAAATTGACAAGAACCTTCTTCTGGGGGGTGTCGGGTAGCTTGTCCAGAAGCTGTAGAGCCTCGTTTGCCATGTTCATAGCAGAATTTCGCGCCTCCTCAATCGCTCCAAGCTCCTCGAAGATCTCCAGTGTCCTCCTGTAATCCTCCTCGCTGGCGTTGGGATTACCGAATCCCTTCATGATCTCCTGTTTCTGCTCCTCGTTAGCTGAATTTATTGCTTTGATCGCAATCGTCGTTCTCTTTCCCTCTCTGATGTCACTGCCAACGGGCTTTCCTAGCTTCTCCTGATCGCCCACAAGACCAAGAATATCGTCTTGGATCTGGAAGGCAGTTCCCGAAAGTCTGGCGTACTCGCGCAGAGTATCTATGTATTCGTGTCTCGTAGTGTTCAACCCGATCATACTTCCTGCAACACAGCAGAACTCGAAAAGTACACCAGTCTTGAGGTACTGCATTCGCGTGACCTCTTCATTGGTGATGGATAGGGGATCCTTAGTTGTAAAACCGATGTCCAGTGCCTGACCGTGACAGAGCTCAACGTACTTAAGAGCCAGTTGATTGGCCACCTCGAACTTCACCTCCAAGGATGTATTCATCAGGTGATCAAGGATCTTAAAGGAGAATCCGAGGAGGACATCTCCTGCTAAAATCGCAGTTGTGGGGTCCCACTGCTTCCACGCAGCGACCTGACCCCTGCGTGTCTCGTCGTTATCCATCCAGTCGTCGTGTAGGAGGCTAGAGACATGTAGGGCCTCAACTGCTGCTGCCACTGGTATGGCGTCGTCCTCATTTCCACCCACTGCTCCACATGAAAGCATGACCATTGCAGGTCTGAAACCCTTGCCTCCACCCCTTGGGTAATGGAGTGCCGCGTCCCTTAGCGGGCTCTTCGGGAAGATGAGCTCCTCACTCTTGTCGAAGAAGAACTTTCTGGCTCTCTCTGCCCTCTGTTTGATATCTTCCTTAATGTCAGACACAATATGCTGTAGAAGGTTGTGAATAACAAGTTTGCTATAGTTAGTCGGGAAGGATTCATAAGGATTATAGAACAGACCCTCGACATTCGGATGTGAAAATCCTCCACCTAACAAATCAGTACCCGACAGAAAAGTTTCCCTATAAGGGAAGTTTCATCCGGAATCAGATGGTGGAGATGGCGAAGTACGGCGATGTGGAGGTCCACGTCCTCGCTCCTATGTACGAGAAAAATGCAGACCTCTCTGGATTTATTGACGAAGGAGTTCACGTGCACTTCTTCGACCCACATGTCTACCCGGACAAAGACCCATTACTCTCTCGCATCTTCCCTGGAATTAAGGGTAAAGTGAGGATGCTGAGGTTCCTCCTTAGTTTTAGAAAGAAGGCTCTGGACCTGAAGAGGGAATTTGGTATAGAACTTGTACACTCCCACTGGTTGATCCCCTCGGGACTAGTCAGCTACATGATCAGACCAGATATATTCGTCAACACCTCGTATGGATCTGACGTCATGCTCATGCCTGAGAAGTTGTTCTGGCGACCTGTAATAAGACGTATCCTCAAGAGAGTTAACTACCAATTCGCCATAGGAGAAGTCATCAGGGAGCGGTCTCTAAAATTGGGTGCAGCTATTGCCGAGACCATTATGCCCGTTCCAATATCGAAAAAGCAGTACGACGATCTGGTGAGTATTCCAATTGAGAAGCACGAGAATGAAGAGGTTAGAATCCTGACGGTGGCGTCACTGTACCCACTGAAGAACATCTCTACATTGATCCAAGCTGTGGCGGAATTGGGCGATCTCCAAGGTGTCAGGCTGGATATTGTCGGTGACGGACAATCGAGAGAGGAACTTGAAGAACTGGCCAAAACCTCATCCATCCCTGTATTCTTCCACGGATTCCAAGACAGGGAGAACTCTCTAAGGATTATCTCCGACAGTCACATATCCGTCCTCCCATCTTACTCAGAGGGTATATCCTCCTTCCTTGTGGAGAGCATGCTTGCTGGTAATCTCGTCATCGCCTCAGATGTCGGAGGAACCCCAACCATTGTGGAAGACGAAAAGAGACTCTTCCCACCAAACGATCTTCCAAGACTTGTCGAGCTGTTGAAAACCTTCATTGTGGATCGGGATCAGAGGTTAAACTCTGTGAGGCACGACCGGGAGAGAGCGATGTCTAACTTCAATCCCGAGGAGACAGTCTCGGTGCTAGTTGAGAGGTACAGGACTCTTATCAGTAGTAAGGCTCGGAATATAGGACAACACGACCTCCACTGAATTTTGGTTATAGGTAGTGAGTTCAGGATGTAAGCAATGCGCTAGATGAATCGTCCTTCATTCATGACCCGCATCTTCTGAGCTGACAGTTCCATGACCTCCCTGATGGTGCGCCCGTCGACATGCTCGAAGTACGAGGATTCAACCTTCTGGATGGCGTATTCTATGGAGTTGTAGTCGAACTTCAGGCCGGGTAACTTTCCGTGAATCTTGACATAACCTATGGTAGATATGGAGAAAGATCCGAGAAGCGATGCCCAGTACAGGGGATCAATGAATGAAAGTGCTCCTGCTAAAACTACGCTTGAGACGAGACCCATGAAGCTGACGGTAAGTATCATAGCGCCAAGCCCGAAGACCTGCAGCGGGAAGTACTCAACGAAGACTATCCGTCCTAGGAGCTTGTTCGCCCGTATTGCGAAGTCGAGAGCCCCTCGCATCAACCTGCTCTCCCCGTGTTTCCTCACCGAGAAGTGTATGGGTATCTCCTTGATCTTGAAGCCGCGGTAGGCGGTCTCAATGATCATCTGCTGCGTGTAGGTGAACCCTGGTCTCAGCTTGATTGAGCTTATGAGCTCTGGGGTGAAGGCTCTGAAACCGCTCTGTCCATCGGTGATTCTGACACCAGTCAGGATGGCAAGGAGAACGGTGAACACCTTGTTCCCGAAGTACTTGATCTTCGGCATCTCCTCAATCGTACCCGCGAGTCTGGATCCCATCATAAGGTCCACCCTTCGGGTGAATATCGGTGAAACCAGTTCTGGGATATCGGCAGCGTCGTACTGGAGGTCTGCATCAAAGTTCACAATAGCCTTGACATCAGGGAGATGGGAGATGTACTCTGCTCCTGCTTTGAATGTAAATGCGAGCCCCCTGTTCTCCGAGTTGTGGATAACTATTGCTCCAGCCCTCTCGGCGAGCTCTGCAGTACGATCAGTTGAACCGTCATTGATGACGACGACCCTGTTTACGTATTTCCTGACCTCCCTCACGCACTGCTCAATGCTCTCCTCCTCGTTGTAGGCAGGGATCATCACCACTACCTCATCTCTGATCATCTCGGGAGGAGCCATGTCATAGCTCCCTCTCTCCAGTAAGGTAGTAGGTCGGAAGAACGATCGGGTTACCCAGAATATGAAGACCATCCCAATGAAGACCAACCAAGTGATGCTGTAGTACAGCATAATCTTCTTCGAGTTCTCGAAAAGGGTGATCAGCCCTCCACCGATCCAGAATAGTAAATGGCTCCACAGTAGCCTGGATGGCGTAAAAAGATACCCTTTTGGCTTCCTCAGTTCCTTTCTTGATCCCACGTGGAAGGTCTGCATGCTCCTCAAGATGTGTTGAGACCCAAGAATTATAAATATATTTAGACAGATTCGGAGCGTGATTCAACCAATGGTGTCCTAATGGGACATCATCTTGCGGTTTTTATCTACATTTTTCCCATTTTATGCCCATACAATACACAGAGGACCGAGCCAAATGATTATAATGATTTCAGACCGAGGAAGGATTGATGTACCAGTTTGTCCTGCCTGCACTGTCAATTGTCGGTGTCGGAATTTTGCTCAGAAACCTTCTGATCATGGTCGTCGAAGAGCCAGAGTCGAATAACTATGATAAATACCTCGACACCCTACTCCTTGGAACGCTGCTTGTGAATCTCCTCCTCCTCATCCTTGGGCTGCTACTGGACGATGTCTTCGTCCTCACCGCTAGGCTTCTGTACATCACCGGTCTTCTGTCACTGCTGTTCAACGGGATACGTTACATCAAGTCAGGCAAGGTAGACCTCAAAACCTACCGGAACTGGAACTCTTACCAGTGGGCTTTGCTGGGTGTCATGCTCACCTATGTCTTCTACGCTTTTATCTCCCCAATCAGGGGCTGGGACTCCCTACAGTTCTACTTTCCAAACGCGAGGTTCTATGTGGAGAGCGATGGTTTCAGCTTAGGGACCAATCCCCTGACGTTCTACCCCATGTTCAAACCCCCGCTCGTCAGCGTCCTCTTCGCCTACTCCTTTGCCAACGTCGGAGAATTCTATCTCGAACTCCTCCCGTGGTTCTACATGATCCTCATCCCTTACGTCACGATCAAGACAGCGAGGATACTCTACGATGACGAACGTGTGGGGTACTTCGCTGCCGTCCTAATGGGCACCATGGTGTTTAGCTTCCACATACTCCTGGAGTCGTACTACTTCCAGGAGATACCGCTTACACTTTTCGTGAGCGCCGCTATTTACTACTATCTACAGTACCGAAGGACGTCCCAGAGGTACTACCTTGTCATGGCAGAGGTGGCCATCGTCCTGTCAGCTCTCACCAAGCTCTCGGGTATCATCCTGTTCCCGTTCATGGCACTGATCTTCAGGGACTTCATCCACCGATACATCTCGGCACTTGGTGTCATGGTCATCACCCTGTTCCTGACCTACAAGAGCGCAGTCGACATCTACATAGGAACGTCAGTCTTCGTTCTAGCCGTTGGCATCTATATGACCTACTCTGTGCTCAGGCGGGAAGATCATATCCCCGAGATCAGCCAGAGAGACCAACTCCTCTTCCTCTCACCGGGTATAGCAGGCTTCGTCCTCGGAGTGATCGGATTCATCTACCTCGCTTTCACCTCGGGCTCCCTCGACTTCTGGACTGCGTACATCTTCAGGGGTAAGACTTCCTCCATCAGGTGGGAGTACCCCACAGTGGACAATCCCGCAGAGACCATCTGGTTCCAGTACTCAGCTCAGACCTCCTTCACCGCGGCGATATTCTTCCTCTTCACGGGGATGATCTTCGTCTCGGCGTGGATACTGTACAAGATCTGGGGGGCCTACAGTGTGGAGTTCACCCAGCCCTTCCTCAATCGCTGGATCTGGATCTTCTTCATCATATGGCTGACCTACTTCTCATACAGATCCTCCTCCCGATATCTGTCGTTTATCCTCGTTCCCTTGAGCATTGTCACCGGAAAGGGCATCATCGACTTCGGGGAGTACTTCAAGCATAGGACTGGTTGGGAATTCGACGTCTCGGTTCTCATGTGGTACAATGCCATCCTGCCCTTCTTCTACTACTACCCTACAGTCCCTCTTGAATTCGTCACACTGTACCACTCCCTAAGGTTGTACTACCACCATCTATACCAGTTCAGGCTGGTTCTCTACGCTATCGCTTTCCTCGTCATCGGTATTGGTGTTCTCAAAATCGCAGACGACTACACCAAGAAGGGCAAGGGATTACGCTTCAACCAAGTTATGGCTGGTCTAACCGTGTTCATGTTCGTTCTACCGGGTATACTGGCGTACAGTGTCACCGGATTCAGCACGTACAGAATTCAAACCGAGCTGTTCCACCACACAAGGGCCGAGATGAACACCCTTGTAGAACATCTCAACTCACTCGGTCTTGACAACGACGACCTCCTGATCAGCGTGGACACCGCAGGTGTACCCTACAGGACGGGTATCCCCACCTATGACCTTATTATGCCATTCCTCGATAAGTCCATGTTCGACGGCGTGGATCCGCACGACATCAACGAAGTGCTCTCCACCCTGCAGAAGAACAACCTGCGCTACTTCCTCTATCCCAAGGCAGGACAGGCACGATACTCATGGCTCGACCAGAAATTCGGGGTTTCTTACTGGCTGTCCGAACCCGTGTTCAACAGCAGGATCTACTCAAGTGAGTTCAATACCTCCGAGTATGACGTCCTCCAGTTCAACTACAACCAGAGCTTCTCAGGACTTCTCAGCATCGGCATCACCGACGGCAAGGTGAACTCCAGCCTGATGGGATACCAAGAGATCGACCGGGTCTACAGTCTGAACAGCAATATCTCCCTCCACTTCGCAGGTCTGGACGTTGAGGTCAACGGATCAGCGGTAGACCGCATTAGCTTTGTCGTCGATAACGGGGAGACCTTCAACTATTCCGTGGCTGGTACCAAGGACCTCTACACCTTCATACCCGTTACATCCCTGAACTCTGCCTCCTCAGTAACCGTGATCTTCAGCTACGGTGGAATCGACATGGTCGTCGACCAGTACAGCATCCGACCCGGGACGATTGTTCTCGACTCCGTCTATACCATCAACCGAGGAACTGGAATATTCAGGGAACCATGAATCACTCATAGACCCGAGAGAACTGCACCATACACCCTATCCCAATGGAGACTCTCTGCATCTGAAATATCCTGTATAGATACTTGATGGAGTGAGCTATTGGAGGTTTTTAGTGAAGGTAATTCGAGGAGGTAGATATTGGATAGTGGAGTGAGCTATCGAAGGTAATTCGTGAAGGGAGCTATTGAAGGAAGTTAGTGAAGTTACCTAAGTACCTACTGAAAGCCCTCAGAAAGGATGGGTGGTTCGCCATTTCAGCTTACGGTACCTAAACCTCGGTGGCACCTTGGGCAGGACCTTGCTCTGATCTTGGAAGTACGGAGCAGGGGTCTTCATTCCCATGTCGAAGAGCACCCTCGAAATCTCATGATCTGCTGGAATCTCGTCACGTGAATTGTACCACGGAAGATTCCGACGTCTCCACCCCTGTGGTCTCCTCCCCATCAGGTGATGTGAACGATACCGTCCTGTGGGTAGGTCATTGATCTTAATCTCGCGGACTGAGGTTCCCTTCCAGAACTTATCGGGTATCCTCTTCACCTTGTTTCCACTGACATTGAGACTGTAGAGGTTCGGAATCTCGTCCAACCACAGGGGGATTTCGGTGATATTGTTATCCTCAAGGTTCAATTTGCGTATGTGCTCATTGTTCGTCATGAATCGAGGAATCCTGTCCAATCCGACATTCACAAGCTCCAAGCGGGTACCCAAGAACTTCTCCGCTTCCCTCGGAAAATGATGCATCTTCATGTCCTGCATAATCAGAACATCCCGCACCTCAGTCTTCTCCAAGAGCTCAAGTGCAAGTTCATGATCCATCTTCCCAATGACTGCAAGACCCGATGTATTTATTAATGGATCAATATTCGTGATCTCTGGGAAATCCACGGTCCAATTGTGTGATCTCCCAAAGAAGTCCAGATCAAGTTCCTTCTCATTCTTCACGATGATGTTTATCAAGTGAAGCCGCTTCCAATCGACGCTGAACATCTCTTCTGGCCAATCCGGTAACTTAGCCTGCCCGAAGCGATAGCTGGACATCCTCAGGTATGCACCATTCCTGTGGAAGTCCCAAGCGAGCCTTATGAAAGCACCCTCTCCATATCTCTTCTGAAGTCTCGCTCTCAGCGGATTGATTGTGGAAGCTGTTATACGCTTCATGTACTCAAGACGCTTGACCGTGGTCTTTTCCTTCTTCAGAATTTCTAAGGGGTTATAGGAAATGCGCTTGAACACATACATCCAATGACAAGGAGGCATATAAAGCTCACCCAATCGATGACTAACTCAAACAAAAAGAACCTTCCAAGTACTTCTACGGGAGTTCCGAGTAGATATCGGACTACAAGAGTGTAAGATGACCCCATTGACAGCTACGGGACCACGTCGAGCATATACATTTGGAAAAGCAGAATACTTAGGTGAATATCCATTCGGAAGAAGAGCACTCAGGTGAGTATACATTCAGAAGAAGGGCAGGATGGCGTTATACCCATCCAGAAGAAGAGCACTCAGGTGAGTAATTCACTCAGGATCGCAGAAGGTTCACAACGAGCATATCCAAGAGCAGAGCACTCAGGTGAAGTACCCATCCAGAAGGGAAGAGCACTCAGGTAAATATCCGTTCAGTAGAGGAGAGCACTCTTTTGGACATTGGATTGTCCATGTGAGACAGGGATAGATCGAAGTCCTACTATATCGTAAGTGTCACTGGGGAACGGTTCTCCAGACTCTCTCGGCACTTCTCGACAACCATCAACGTCTTCAGACCATCCTCCAACCCCACAACGGGTGAAACGCCCTTCGTCACTATGTCACGGAGATTCAATATCTCCACCAACAGTGGCTCACCGTAAAGCTTGAGAGAAGAGCCAGGACCATGGGGAATCGAGATCGAGGCGCCATCACCCTCGGGTGTTCTCAGCTCGCGAATCTCAATCGTCTGGGCTATCAGATCGACCTTGATCGACGCTCGCTCACACTCCACGATGATCTCACGCTCCTTCCCGGAGAACTCACGGGAGAGCTGAACTACCCCGTGGAAGTCATCACCCATGAACGAGATGATCGCTGAGTTCAAGTTACCCTCTTGGTACAGACCAGTCGTATAGAGCCTGACCTCACCGGAAATCAGACGGGTCACAATATCAAAGTCATGCACCCCGATGTCCACTAAGATGTCAGACAACGAACTCAGACGATCACGAGGTACAGAACCCTTCCTGAATATCATGAAACTACGTAGACGACCATAATCCCCAGAGTGCATGATCGAGAGAAAACGCTGAACCACAGGATTGTAGATCTCAACATGTCCAACTATGATCCGCTCACTGTAATCTCCGAGCTTCGAGACCAGATCACGTGCCTCTGCAAGAGTCGGAGAGATCGGCTTCTCCAGAATCATCGCCTTAGCCTCAGGAAACCTTGTGACCACCTCCTCCATCACAGAAGCGTGGAACGGAGTTGGTACCGCAATCACAAATGCATCCAATTCGACCTCCAAATCAGAAAGGGAAGAATAAACAGGAACATCAAAGTCAAGCATGGCCTGCTCAGCATTGCCATCACCTGGTTCTACAATCGCACCCAGCAAATCTAACTTCGAGAGAATCCGCGCATGAATACGTCCCATCGAACCGTAGCCAACAAGACCAACCTTAATCACAGAATTTCACGGACTATCTCGGTATTTAGAGGTTCCTATTTCTCGCGAGGATGATATCGCAATATTTATTTCCTGCTCAGGAAGAGGGAACTTGTCGGAGCATCTAAACTTCGATTTCACCCCAAAAGCCTCGTGGTGTAGTGGCCCAGCATGGAGGTCTCTGGAACCTCTGACCTCGGTTCAAATCCGGGCGAGGCTATTCATTAGCTCTTCTTCTCACAGAGAGCACTTTAGGTAGGCTCATCCGAGAATTCAAAACTAGATCCTCTCCTTTTCACATCTAAGCTATATATGATTGATTTTGCTGTACCGTCGCCCCATTCAGATTTTTTTCCGGTGAGACCCTCCTTACTTTTATAGAATTCTCTCAATGGTCAGTGGATGAATGTACAACAGCACTATTCACGACACATCTGGCTCTGGCGGACGGAGCTGAAGGAACGTCCAGTTAAGGAGGGATTGAGCTGGTTGCGGTATCATGATCTCCCACCGGGGCGGTACTTCGTGGAGGCCACTGTAGACCTTGACTTGGTACTCACTGAGGAACCTGTGGACTACTATGCCTCTATGAGAATCTGGGTGGGCTCTGAAATTCGCTGCGGGGATTCCTCGATGCTTCGGGAGTATATCAGAACCCGTTGGCTGGATGTCGATATCTCCGATGACTTGGAGATCAGGGTAGTTCCACATGGGAGGCCGAAGGTGGACATATCGTGGCTGGTGCGCGATGTCTTGGACGACATAGAGCTCACGCTCTCCATGCATGGATTCGAGTATATCCGTACAACTGATTCGATCCTGATCATCCCCGGTCTGATGGGTCTCTTTGCTACTGAGGAGCTCAGGGAGTACATCGGTTCACTGATAACGTTGGAGAGTACGATAGATGTTCCCAGCTTCACCAAGTTGGGGATCTTCTCCCGTAGGTTCTTGAAGGTCTGCTAGACGAAGAGATAATAAGTAGAGCAGTATTCAGACCATGTGAAGAAGGTACATCTAGTTCTTTTGCTCTTCGTGCTCTCGGTTTCCAGCTTTCGTCCTGTCGGCTCGTGGGGATTCGACGTGCACCGTGAGTTGACATCGAAGGCTGTCGAGCAACTTCCCGAGGAGTGGAGGACATTCTTCAGGGAACATGAGGATGAACTGAGGAGTGCGAGTGTGGATCCTGACCTTCGTAGGTCAAGTGACCTTACAGAGGCTCCTCGGCACTACGACGATCAGGACGATCCTCATCTCGACCGTAACGTCTCCTCCCGTTCGCCTGACTACAGGAAGGGAGTAGTAGCGTGGGCTGTGGAGAACAGCACGATCTTGCTCATTAAGGCTCTGGAGTCGGACGACCTTGCTGGGATAATCCGCTATGCAGGTGATCTTGCGCACTATGTCGGGGATGCCTCCCAACCGCT
>WAMJ01000147.1 GCA_015522385.1 Candidatus Heimdallarchaeota archaeon | reverse complement strand
GTATTACACTACATGAGTGAGATTCAAACAACCCCCATAGAGCTGGGGAATGCACAGCACAGGAGAAAATATTACTATATTAATGATACTTTAATGTAAACTATTTATACATCGGGCATTGACAGGTCATAATGAGAAGTGTCCAGAAGGCACGAGCGGCAGTGGTTCTAGTCGCCGTACTCCTCATGGTCTACCCCATATCACTTACTATTGGTGCGATGAGTTCAGGATCTGTAAAGCGATCTATCATCATAGAAGCTCGACAGTTTGAGTTCAACCCGAGTAGAGTCGAGGTGAAAGTGGGAGATACTGTAACGTTTATTCTTCAGAGTAATGATTCACGCCACGGCTTCTACATCCAAGAACTCGATATTGATCAACAGGTCAATGTGCAAGCTCCTTCGGAAGTAACGGTGATTATAAACCAAACGGGGACTTTTGCCTTCCTGTGCAACGTGCCCTGTGGGAACTATCATCCGTATATGAATGGAAAACTCTATGTCTCACCAAACGTACAGCACATATTATCTACCTACCTGTTGGTCATCTTGACCTCTTGGCTGATCCTAAGAGCAGAGCAGGAGTGGGAGAGGAGAGGAGAAATTCAGCCCTTTAACCTCGTGGAGGAAGAATAATGGGATATACATACAATCTGCTTGAGCAGAAAGTAGTGCAAACCCTCGTGCACTCCCGGTTTGCCCAGTTGATCCTTCTCCTGCTCACATCCTTAGGATACAGTCTTGCTATCTTCACCGGTCTATTCGGATCACCAGTTGGTAGCGCGAACTTCTCTACAATTTGGGTATGGCTCGTGTGGTGGGGAGTCTTCGTCATCCTTTTCCTTCCGTTCTTCGGGAGGCTATGGTGCGCAGTGTGCCCGATTCCCGTAGCTGGGGAGTACATCCAGCGAAGGTCATTCTTCGGAGGTTCATTCGGACAAAGGATAAAGCTCTCACCAAAATTCTTTCCCAGTCAATTTCAGGGGATGTGGATATCTAACTCCTTGTTTTTCCTCTTTGCAGTATTTGCAGGGAAGCTGACGACTGATCCCAGACTTACTGCACTCACCCTTATAGTCCTGCTCCTCACCAGTGTGATCACTGCTGTAAAGTTTAGGGAAAGGAGCTTCTGTCGGCACATCTGCCCGATTGGAGGATCAATCGGAGTATACTCCTTGACGAATCCCATAGAGCTAAGAGTCAAGAGTACCGAAATATGCAAAGGTCATAAGAGCAAGGATTGCGTCTTCGGAAATGAAGAGAGCTTCGGATGTCCCTGGATGGTTTACCCTGGAACTCTACAATCGAATCAGAACTGTGGGCTGTGCATGGAATGTGTGAGAGCATGCAACCTCGACAACATATCGCTCAATCTCAGACTACTAGATGACGATCTTCTGAAGGAGGTCCCGAAGCCCGAGGAGGCAGTACGAGTCATGCTGCTCTTGGTCATCTCAGTGATGTACCCCGTGGTCTTTCTGGGGACGTGGAACTCCCTGACAATGCTTTCGAACTTCAACAGCCTACAGGGTCTCATCGGGTTCTCACTGGTCGTTGCGATTACTCTGAGTGTTGTATCTATCTACTTCCTGCTTCCAAACTATCTTCTTAGGAAGAAGGATGAAAATGTTAAAAACCTACTAGCAACCGTGCCTATGTACACCCTCCCCATTGGACTGACTAATCTGGTCGGCTTCACCCTCTTAATTATGAGCAGGAACATAAGTTATATTGTCAACACACTGAACGACCCCTTCGGAGTAGGGTGGAGACTCATTGGGATCACACCACTGAAGTATTCACCCCTTCTCCCACAGCTATTTATTGTACTCAGCTCACTGCTTATCATCGCGGGGATTTACTGGTCAACAAGGATCGTTGACAGAATTTCCCGACAGTACTTCTTCGACAAACCAGACACGTCCCTTGTCTTCAGGGTGACTAACTACTTGCTCCTATTCGGGATGGCCCTATTCATGCTCACAACCCTATACGGAGGTGGGACGCTATGAAGCGAGTATTCACATTTGTCTTCATCACTCTCGTCGTCATTGCTCCTGCAACAATGACCTACATGGCAAGTACGAGTGACTACATCGTCATGGAGGCTCGAACTCCCGAGAATGGAAACTGGTCGATTGAGCGTATTATGATCCAAGCGGAAACAGAAGGTATCATTCTCAGAATAACATCAACAGATGTCGTTCATTCAATAGAGATCCCAGATTTCGAAATATCCGTCGAGCTCGTTCCTGGAGAGGTAATGTTCGTGGAGCTCCCTCCGATGCCCCAAGGCCTTTACTCGTTCTTCTGTCACATCCCCTGCTCCCCGCTTCATTTGGACATGAAAGGGATCATCGAGGCACTATAGGACGACAACATATTTATAGCAGACATGTCAGATTTTCACTGATGGCGAAGAAAATAAAATCAAATAAGAATAGAATAAATAGTAATATTTCGGCAGATGAAATCATTGACCGATACAACACCCGGAGAAAGGTCAAGGCGGCAAAGGTTGTTGAGAAGAAATCGGGTGGATTCGGGATTATTCCATGGATTACAGTGTTCGCGGTGATTGTGATAATCGGACTCGTCACAGGGTTGTTCTCGGGCCACAACACCAGCTTCGTGACAGACACCACAGACAATTCGGGATCGGAATCTGGAAACGATGCCAACCAAGGAGTTCCCGTCTACGATCAGGGGGTGGATCTCACGGACATTACGCTCAATGTCTATAGGACAGCTACCTGTGGATGTTGCCACGAGTTCATTAACTACATGAGAGACCTAGGAGCCACGGTGAATGACAACATCGAGGAGCAGGCAGACCTTGACGCTAGGAAGGCGTCCTTTGGCCTAACACCGGATCTGTATGCCTGCCACACAACCACAGTTGAAGGATACTTTGTCGAGGGCCATATCCCCGGGTTCGCAATCTCGCAACTGCTCGCCGAGAGACCAGCTATAGACGGTATCACCACTCCCGGCATGCCTGCAGGTGTTGCAGGAATGGGGGGAGACAAGCTGAATGAGGTCGAAGTTCTGGCCGTCTCAGGGAGCACCGTCTCTGTCTATGTAAAATACTGATTCCAACACAGCTAGAATATAAATTAAGACGTCTAACAAAGCCTATGTGGGATTCTCTTGAGGAAAATGTCACTGCGTTCGGAAGGATGAAATTCTTCCTTATCGGTATTGTGGGATCGATATTATCCATGATCGTTTTCGTACCCTTGGAGTCAAGGATGAGACAGTCCGGGTACTCGATCTTGGACTTTCAGCTAGCTTGGAGCACAGAAAGGATGGCTGCCATCATTACTTCGTGGAGACAGATTATGGGGGAGGTCTTCCTCTTCATGGCCATTGACATGATATACCCCATGCTATACTTCATGACCTTGAGTGGACTGGTGCTACTCATAAATGACGGACGAAAGAGACTAGATATCCAACATGTCTTAGTCTTTGCATTGGCCTCGATCTTTGACTACATGGAGAATGTCTTCACATTTATGGTACTCCTAGGAGGACCACTGTATCTCACCTATGCGATTAGTCTGTTTGCCACCCTAAAGTTTGTGCTGTTGGTCATAGGTTTCCTCCTCTTGATAGGTAGAGTGTTGGTGAACCTCCTCTGATCCGAATAGAGGCAGAAGTCTCTGTACTCCCCCCACCGCGTTAGGGGGGAAAACGAATGCAGTGCACATTAAGCACCAAATCAGTAAGGAATAGATGTTGGAACAGGAGAGATCACTAAATTCCAGAACTCAAATGGCCTTCAGACGTCTTGAGACAACAAATCCAAAGTAGGAAATGAAGGAGTATGCCATGATTTTCTGGTATGCAGGCATCTTTAACAGGTTGAAGACCGGTAACTCGGCAAGGGCGAGTTCTCCAATAACATTGATGTAGACACAAGTAATGATGACGATAACAAAAAGTACGTCAAGAAGCCAGAAGAGAGATCTTTTGTACGGGTGATCAGAGGGGGCAGAACTCACTGCAATCAGCCAGTACAGAGAGAGAAAGGCGATGACAAAGTAGAGATTGATAGCCACGTATACATGCCCATACCATGATGTTTTCAGATCCAGCACCCCAACCATAGCGAGCCAAGGACCGACCTGCAATCCAATTATACCAATGGCAGAGAACAATCCATTCACCATCTCCTCCCTGTTCATGAACCCGAAAACTGCGATCAGAATAAACCCACCAAGAAGGAGGAAGCCGATGACAGAGGTAACGATATCAGGGACTTGGAACCACTCATTTACCCTGAAGACGATGAAGAGGGTCGTCACTACTGAGATGTAGGCTGTCAAGAACCTCCTCCCCCGTGTCGGTTCTCCACCAATCTGCATCTTTCTTCCAGCATATGGGAAAAACGGGATAATAAACACTGCAGACACCCACAGGGTCACATTAAAGATCTCAGGATAGGTAGATTTTGGTCGGATGTCGGAGGGAATTTCTGGATTGAATGTATCACCCCTATTCCCTAGATCACTGAAGAACTGATTGAGGAATCCGTAGTTGTCATACATGATCATGGCAGTGAATGTTCCAATTAGGAAAACAATAGCCGCGATCAGCATAGATTTCGCACCATATTTTTGTACAAAATCATCATTTGTTCGTACCACATTTTCATGTGCCATAACCAATAAACCATATTTTGAAATATAAGCATTTGTTAGAAAAAATATCGTTAATCTAACATTGTTATATTATGTGCGCGATACGACGAACTTGAGCCTAGATCGGAAAAGAACCATTGTCCTTGACTCTCAGAACATTATCGAATACGAGCGGCAGACTTGAACGTGAAAACCGTTTCTGTAATATTTACGAAAGAGTCGTTTTTCATACCTCGATGATCTTTCTACAAAAGCAACTTCTTCAACATAGTGATTGGCATTTATGGTAAGGTAGAAAAGAAAATACCCTCTATTTCGATAGTTGCCCCTCTCAGCAATAGAACACCCCTACAGCCATATCAAAACATTCTGTCTTCGACGAGGGTTTGACAGTATTAGATAAAAACTATTATTTGTTGTGAAGGTTCCAACATCGCGGATACGTCGAGGAGTTGGACACCTCAAAGAAAGCGGAGTATGCTTCGGCCCTCCAAAAGACCATCCACGACGACCTCCCAGTCATACCCCTCTACCACCCTACCGAGATCTTTGGATTCTCGGAGAAGCTCAGGGGTCTTGACCCCACCCTCCTTATGGTAGCAGATTTGCCATGGGAAGAGGTCTCATTCCGAGCAGATGATGCATCATCAACTGTGTCAAAGACTGTACCCCTCCCATTTGTTACAATTATCCTTCCGCTCCTCATATTCAGTACGAAAAAGTTCAAAGAATCTGATAGATGAGAACAGATTTATTACTACTCTCCACGATAGTAGTAACATGAACAAGTACGTAATCGAGACAAGAGGTCTCGTGAAGCACTACAACAAAGGAGCCGTAAAGGCGGTGAATGGGATCGATTTGCGTGTGCGTAAGGGGGAGATATACGCCTTCATCGGCGCGAATGGGAGCGGTAAATCCACGACAATAGACATGATATCAGGAACCCTGAGACCTACATCAGGGGAGATATCCGTGCTCGGTCTCAAACTCCCAAAAGACAGGAGGAGACTGTCGAACCGCATCGGAATAGCCCCACAAGAGTACGCCGTCTACCTCGATCTGACAGTGTGGGAGAACATCTCCTTCTTTGGCAGGTTATATGGGTTGTCAAGGAAGGAAATCAGGGAGCAGGGTGAGAAGCTGATCAACATCCTCAAGCTTGGGGAGAAAAGAGATGTCGTGGCGGAGTTCCTGTCTGGCGGAATGAAGAGAAGGTTGAGCATCGCTATTGCCCTGATCCACCAGCCCGAGCTCATACTTTTCGACGAGGCGACGGTAGGTGTGGACCCAATCCTCAGAGCATATTTCTGGGACTTCTTCAAGAGCCTTAGGGATGACGGGAAGACAATCCTGGTCACGAGTCACGTCATGGACGAGGCAGAGAAGGCAGACCGGATTGGTCTCATGAGACATGGAAAGCTGATCGAAGAAGGAAGCCCCTCTGAGTTACTTAGCAAGTACAATGTGAGGAATGTCGAGGAACTTTTCCTCCTGCTTAGTGGAGATGAGAATATTAATGAGTAGACGTTACAAGAGGTTCTCTGCATCACGGGTATTCGCCCTGAGCACCCGGGTACTCAAGCAGTTCACAAGGGACAGGAGGACACTGGGCATGATCATCGTCTTCCCGATCATGTTCATGCTAGTCTTTGGTGTCGTGCTATCAGGTGAGGTCAAGCATGTTCCCATCAGGGTAGAGGTAGCGGACACGGGAGTGACAAACCCCTTCACCAACGAGAAAGTGAATATAGGAGAAGACATCCTTGACTCTCTTGTGGAGAACGACAGAGTGGACGTAGAACTGGCATCCTACTCCGAATCCATCGACATGGTTGAGGCCGCTGAGATTGAAGCAGCAGTACTGATTCCTGAGAATTTCACACAGGATCTCACGTCAACGGGAAATGCGACAATCAAGGTTTACTACGACGGGACAAAACCTCAGTTGAGGGCCTCTGTATTCACCGCTCTCGCAGAAGCATTCAAGGATCTCTCAAAAGGAGGGATTGAATTCGAGGAAATCCAAGCCTTCGGGGCAGGAGAGCTCTCTGGTTTCGATGTCGGGATACCCGCAGTTATGGGGTACATACTGACGTTCCTCATCCTACTTCTCTCGGTACTGACAGCAATTCGAGAGGATGTAAACCACACCAAGACGAGGTTGTATACCACACCCATCACCCCCGTCGAGCGAATCCTTGGATACGTGATCGCCCTGTCACTATTCGCTATGGTAGAGACCACAATCGTCATTGCTATAGCAATATATGTTTTCGGGGCCACGGTCCACGGCAACATCTACCTGCTCTTCGGTGCAGGTCTCCTCTACGGGATATCCCACATCTTCCTCGCGTTTCTCCTCTCCAACTTCGCAAAGAATGAACTACAGAGTGTGCAGATGGCAATTCTTATTGCCATACCGTCATTGGCACTATCGGGGATGTTAATTCCTATATTCACCTTCCCCGAATACCTGAAGTGGGTAGCCGCATTCGTCCCTCTTACGTACGGTATCAGGACATTTGAGGGGATCATGCTCAGGGGCTGGGGACTTGCCGAGCTCTGGTTCGAGTTCACCGTGATCTCGGTCCTGACTGTCGTCTTCTTCGTCCTTGCACTCCTGTCATCAAGCGACATCAGCTCGGACTGAGGTAGGAGAATGAACGAGAAAGAGGTTATCGATGCCCTTGTGAACCTCGGTATGGGAACCGGGGAGGCCAAGGTCTATGTCGCCCTTGTGATCAGGGGACCAGAGTCAGCCACCCCGCTGTCCAAGAAAGCAGGAGTGCCACAGCCAAAGGTCTACGAGTACCTCCGCAATCTCGTCTCTGTCGGGTATGTCTCCGAGCTGGAGACACCCACACGAGTTAAGGTCTATGAGGCAATCTCGCCATCTGTAGTGATGGCTGATCTAAGGACCACTTTGGTCTCAAAGGCCGAGCAGGCGGAGAAGTTCCTGAATGAGAATATAGTCACCGATCATAAGAGCACCCAGCCTCTGGTGGACTTTATTTCGGGATTTGATAAGGTACAGAGAAGGATAGAGGACCTCATCGCTAAGGCTGAGAGAAATATCCTGTACGTCAGCTCCAAGGAGTACAATAGCTTCTTTGAGATGATGAGGGACAAGTACAACTACGTAGAATTTTACCAGCTCTATGCGTCGAAATTAGCCATAGAATATTTCGAAGCATCAGGGGCCAACCTCATCCATCTCCTGGATATCCAGCCATCGGTGCTCTTCACCGATGTGGACTTCGAGAGAAAGACCTGTAGGGAGAGCAGCATCTTCACCCCCACGACTGACGGGAACGAGAAGTTCATGGTCATATTCCGTAACTCATTCGCCCCGAACTACCAGGTAAAGTTGCTCCTGTCGATAGCTGAGATGACTCCAATGGTCGAGCTAAGGAGAATGTGAGGTCA
Organism: Candidatus Heimdallarchaeota archaeon; assembly: GCA_015522385.1. The sequence goes on along the minus strand of WAMJ01000147.1, from coordinate 33,081 downwards.
CAAGTTCCCTCGCGAAGGGTTAAATGCGGGGCGTCATCAACAATCCTGTGAAGGTATCGTACTTTGGCGGAGGGTGCTTCTGGAACGCGGAGAGAATCTTCCACACAACAGACGGAGTTATCGACACAGAGGTCGGTTTCTGCACCCCTGTCGACAAAACCACCCTATCAAGAACTGCTGACGTAGAGGTCGTGAAGGTGACATATGACCCTGACAGGATCAGCTACAGGGAACTGATCAAAATTTTCTGGACGACCCACAACCCACTGAATCCCACAAATTCCAAGAGATCCAATGCAGAGAGATCGGTGCTTTTCTGCCTTGACTCGGTGGAAGAGAATATTGCAAGAGAGGAGCTCGCACAGAATCCGGGATACTATACCTCAGTCGAGAGTTTCAGGGACTACAGAAGAGCTCCAGAGAAGGACCAGAAGTACTATCTCAAGAACTAGTGGAGGGTAAGGATTGCCTTCTCCAGCTCGATGGTCTCGGCCTTCTCACTGATGGTATCACCGAGGATACGCTCGACCGAGGTATCGAACGGGGTGTGCTCGCGTGAAGACAGCAACTGACGGGTCCTCATCTTCATCGTACGGCGATTGACAACGTCGTCCTCACCTTCCTCCTTGGCGAATCCTATGGACTTCTTCTGGTACGTCACCGCGATGGTACCCATAAGCCGGTCCTCGTTCCCGTCAAAGGAGATGTAGTAGTTATTGTCATGCTCTCCGTCGCTCCTGACAAAGAGGATGTCATTGGGCAGGATGTCCACGTCCAGTCCAAAGAACGACTTGATCATGGCCTCCACCACCTCGTCGAGTCCATCCAATGTCGCGGCCAGATCCTCGGGAGAACCCACGTCATCGACGATGTGCAGGATGGTCTTGTCGTCGTTGAAGTCCGACTCGACCGCACCCACCACCACGTACTCAGAGTCACGCACGGTGTCCCAGATCTCGAACAGATCAAGATCCCCAAGGGCCAAGGCAGTGACAGCATCTGCAACGAAGGACGGAATGTTCTCGGCAATCACCGCAGACCTCTGCTCCTCGTGAGTCTTCACCCGCTTCTCCTTGGTCTTTACCCTCTTCTTGACCTCAGTGGGGACCATCTTAGTCACCTTCGTGGGTACCGTCTTCCGGACCTCGACGGGAACCTTCTTCTTGACCTTCCTGACGACGGTCTTCTTCACCTTCTTGGGCTCACGCCCGAGAAGCCTTCCTAGCAATCCCCTCTTGGTGACCTCAACCTCCTCGGTGACCTTCTCGGTGACCTCCTTCTCCACAATCTCGACGACCTCCTTGTTCACGGTCTCGGTGACCTCCTTCTCCACGATCTCGACGACCTCCTTCTCGACCTCGACCTCCTCCTCCTCCTCTACCGTCTCGATCCATGTCACCTCCCTCCTGCCCCCACCAAGGTGGGACCAGTCCTCGCAGCCCCTGAGGTCGAGGATGCTCATCACCTGTGAGACGTTGAGCTCGTCGGCCTTCGTCCTGATGAAGAGGACGGGCTTACCCTCGGCACCGGGGTTCCTGACAAGGATGATGTTCTCATCGGTCCCAACGATCGTGCTGTTGACGTAGACGAGCGACCGGTCCCTGTCCGTGGAGTCAAGGTAGTCAAGGAAGCCCCTGATGGAGTCGACCTCCTCCTTGGTCGCCCCTCTCTGGATATTCGAGATCGAGATACAGGGAACGGCCTCCCCTCCCATGAGGAGAATCGCCTGCGTGTCCGTGATATTCGGGATGGTGAGCGTGTCGTTCTGCTCGACCACGAGGATCTTCGAGTACTCCACAAGTTGCTCCCACATGTATGCCAGCCCGTCCTTCACCTCCAAGAGCTCCTTGTCAGGGAGGGTGTGCTTGATCGCTGAGTACAGCACCGCACTCTCCCACAGCTGATCACCGTCCCCGAGCATCTGCCGGCAGACCTCAAGGTAGGGGGTTATGAAAATATCCTTCAGGATGACAAGAGTCTGCTCCCTGCCCAGCCCCCTGCCAGCAAGGAAGTAGTCAGTTCTCCTGAATCCCTGCTTGACCTTCTGGGCGAGGTAGAAGACCCTCATCAAACGGTCAGTGTCCTCGTTTCTCCCCTTGCCACTCACAAATGCCTTGATGATCGATATCCTCCTGTCCTCGTCCGAGACCCCCGGGGGTACCTCCGAGGTGGTCACTATGTAGTCAGAAACGAAGAGGGCCCTCGCAGCGTCCATGCCCTCCAGTCCGTGGTCCGAAGCCAGATCCAGTAACTCGGGACTAAGGGAGGAGTACCGGTCTAGTTTGGGCCCCAGATCATACTCCGAATTGATCTCCGCGGCCATGTTTTCGACCGCACCTAGGTTGGGAATTGTACTCATCTTCAGTTATCAAATTGACAGCCTGTATAAAATTATTTCCCACAGGCAAAATGCCGAATACAGTCGAATAAATCGCCCCTGAGACTTCGACAGTCACTTCAAGTTACCTTCGTGTTCCAAAAGGCGGATTCTGTTGAACACCCTCATTGTGGTAGTACTTTAGAACTAACTCACCCTTAAAATAGATAAGAACAGCCAGAAACTTAGTGATTGATGAGGTTCAGATAATTAGGCCCGACGGGATTCCAGTTTATCACTATACCAAGGGAGAGACGTTCAATGACTCCTCACTCCTCGAAGCGAGTTTCTTCACTGCACTGAACAGCTTCGGGAATGAACTCGGAAATGGAGAGATCCGCAAGATTATCTTCAGCGGAAAGAGCTATCTCGTCAAGTCAACGGATAACTATATCCTGACCTTTGCATCAGACGATCTGGAGAGCCTCAATCCGTACGAAAGACTGATCGAAGAAGCCTGCACAAGGCTCGACTCCTACATCAGCTCCAATGAGGACCGTTGGAGAAGGACATACATCCTCGAGGAGCGAAGTGTGGAGGTATTTGACCAGTTCAACGCACTCTTCCACGAGATCAATATCGTGCCCGAGGAGGAGGAAATGGACTTCTCCTCTTTCAGAGACAGGGTCAACAGATTCATCTTTGACTCAGTGGGGTACAGACCAGGATCGTGCAATATCGGAAAGGAGGGGGTGTACAGCAGATATCTCAAGGGAGCACTTGCCCTGATAGTGTCGCTTGCTACAGTGCTGATTATCGCAATCCTCGATCTCTCACCCATCTACAGACTCCTCACAATCGTCCCGAATACCTTCGCGGCCTTCGCCTTCTTGCAGGCAAAGAACCGGTTCTGCGTAGTGAACGCACTTGACGGTCAGGTGGATATGAAATGAGCAGAAAGATCCCCATATTCAACACGCAGTTCAAGGTACAGGACAGGGAGTACCGCAAAAGTGATCTTCGAAAGGCATGGAAGATCATCCTCCAATCACTTTTTCTGGGAGTAGCCATGACCGCTGTACTGTACTATCTCCCCCTGTAAGAAAATGTATTCTCACCACATCCGGACCCCGTACTCCTTGAGATCCACCCACACGTGGTAGAAGAGAAGATCCAGCCAGCTCTCGGCACGCGACATAAGGTAACCCACACTTGCTGATATGACCGGTTCTCCACATACCACAAGATGTACACCCTCCCGGACGATATCACCTCCTTCATTAAGGGCAGGACACCCCGTACACCTGTGTTTCTTGAAACAGCCGCGGTCACAGCAGCCGTGATGATCCTCGCCGAGCTCGCAGACAAGACCAGCCTGCTTACTATGTCCATTGCCTCCAAGACATCCAAGCCATTCACAGTCGGCTCAGCCGCCCTCGTGGGCATAGGATCAATGACGATCGCAGGGGTCATCGCAGGCCTCCTCCTCGAACAGGTTATTCCCGTGCAGTACCTCCAAGTCATCGCAGCCCTGTTGTTCATCGGGATAGGGATGCAGGGACTGCGGAACTCCGAGGAGGAGACCGACACCCCCGAGAACCACACCCACCTCTTCATCACGACAGCAGGACTCGTGGCACTCGCAGAGGTAGGAGACAAGTCACAGCTCTTCGTCGTCGGACAGGTGCTCGTAAACGATCCCCTCGCAGTGATGCTGGGGGCAATAGTGGGAATGGCAGCGGTCCTGTACTCATCGGCCTATGCAGGTCACAGATTCCTCGCAAAGATCCCGACCACCCTGCTGTCGAGAATATCATCCGTGATCTTCATCACAATAGGCCTCATCATCATGATTCAACTGGTGGCCTAATCCCCGAATCTAAAAGTCCCTCCAACCCCACCACTACACGTCACCAGTGCTAAAAGCGATTACCTACATGAACACACCACAACCACTCGTCCGAATCATCCCTCGAAATCCCGAAATATCCAAACGATCTCACCTAGAAGCACAAGAACCACTACAGAGACACAATAGCATACACACGTACCAATTGCCTGCCACAAAATCATAAATTCACACTGCGTTTGCACCCGCCTCGGACAATTCCACACCACCACAAGACAATTGTGACCAACCAACTACTCCTTTCTCAATCAATAAAAAGAACCAAACTCACTATCACTCGTGATAACAGAGGAATTTGTCAAACAGCAGGGAATGAACGCAGAACTGTACCTCAACAAAGTCGACCAGAAGTACAAGGAGAGATGGCAGAAGAAACTCGACAAGGTGAAATTCACAGAACAACAACAAGAGTTCCTCAGCAGAAAACTACCAACCATAAACATCGTCGTGATCTCAGCAGACTGGTGCGGAGACTGCCAGAACGGGGTCCCAATACTTATCAAGATCGCAGAGAAAAACCACGCAATCAAACTGCACATCATCGACAGGGACTCCAACATCGAGATGCTCGAAAACTACCTAACAGCAGGAGCTAAGAAGGTCCCCATGACGCTATTCATGGACAAAGAATTCAACGAGATCACGAGATGGGTGGAGAGAAGCACCCTCGCCTACGAGATACGATACAGAGCAAAAGCAGAGGCAATACAGAACAACTCAAATGAATACACAGATATCCTCAGAGCACTCCTCAAAGAGAACTCAAACAAGATGTTCGAAGAGAACCAGAAAGAGATCATCAAAGCACTCCAGAAAACTACCGCCGTGATTCTCGCTACCATGAAACTGGAAGATCTAAAGCAATACGTCTAACCTCACCACCAGAGGAACTCAGGCAGCTAGCTCAAGGCAACACACCAAAGAACCCGCAGCACGACAGTACAATCAGAGAACTGGACGGTCGGGAATACGTGCAGAATATCCAGCAGTACGGGGACTCAAGGGGTAGGACAGGGAAAGGAGCTCCAGCAACATCATGAGGAACCATACAGAACACCCGCGAGAAAATCAAACTCCGAATCGAGGACACAGCACCGATGCACCTACAATTCAATTTTTAAATAACAGAACAAGGGAACGATATGCCTACCAAGATTCGTCTTGGAAAGGGGCAAAAATTCAGGTGGAGTAACCAAGCCTGGTCCAAGGTGCTGGTCTTGAAAGTTTTTTTCAGAACCTAGACAACCAGTGTGCTCCGCACGCGCGGGTTCGAATCCCGTCTCCACCATCCATATTTTTAATTTTCACGACATTGTAATCGATTATTCCTTCGGTCAGACCATTACTTTTTCATATTTTTTTCAGACTGTTTTCGTCATGTACTTACTATCTTTTGGATGTTCCTGCCTGTGGTAATTTCTCCATGGATTCTGCTTGTCCTCGGCCATATCCTTTAGCTCTTAAGCGTGCTCAATCCATCGTGCAGTCTGCTGGTGGATTTCTTCCGGGTGGGATGCTGTCATCTTGTCCGTGGGAGATGCCTTCTGTATTTCCTGCTGGTGGAGTACTTCTGGGCAGATTGCTTCTGCGTCATTCTGTTGTGGATTTATTCTCCTTGACATTTGTAGGTTAGGCCTCTCTGGCAGAGGTCTATCTATCATTCTGTGGTAGGGTCTTAGAGGTTGCAACGCTTAGTGCACATCGCTTGGTGGTAGGGTCTAATGGAAATCACCGTTCAGGGTCGAGAGAAGATCCAGCTCTGTGGCTGGGTGCTTATGTCACTTAGTAGAGGGGTCTCGAGGTAGACCCAGCATCTCAATGCACAAGCAGGATTATCATTTTCTGCCCCCTACAGCTCCAGATTGATATGCAGGAGTAGCAATGTGTTCGTCGCTGACACAATGTCCATGTATCGCTCACACAGTTAATATAGATCCACGAATTTCACTACCTTATGAGAATGCTGTATCAAGTCCCACCCCTGTACAGGGACAAGATGGCAAATCTGCAGCTCTTGATGATGACTTTAGCACTTGGCGCACCGATTCTCCTTCTCCTCTTTGGGAATATCTACACGCCTTACGACGTCGTGTTCATGGTTGTTCTAAACATATTCATTCCTTTGTTCATCATCGGCTACGTGATAATATTCTACTATCCTGCACTGCTCAGGACGTACGGTTCACAGACGTTCTATAGCACCGATGACTACCTGATCAAGGAGGACAGGCTCGGCTTCATCAGATTCAAGAAGAGGTGGAAGAGAGCGGACATCAGATCTGTCAGAAAGAACATCGAGATCAGGGAGCGTCACACAAAGGAGCCCCAGGCGTCAACGATAGAGATTGCTACCAGACTTCTCATCGAGAGGAACGACGGGACGACGGAGGTGCTTCTAAAGGCGGACGACCAGCACCTCAACGGGCTACTTCACGAGCTCAAGATTGCAGGATTCAACACTAAAGGACTAATGCACCAAGCTCTCGACAAGGCCAAGGAACTATTCGACAGATTCACAGCGGGCGACTTCAGGTAGCAGGGATACAGTGAAGAGATGACCTGTATTGTCAACATCGATAGGAGCGTAGAGCTGGGGAGAGCAATGGATCTATACAGGACTGGATAGTGCTGAATAGAGAACGAGCTCTCCGAGAAGATCTACTACAGAATCGAGCTGAGTAGAGCCGAGATAATTTCACAGGATTGAGCTGAGCTGTAATCATAGCCAACAGATACCGAGAGAATGTGCAGAGTGAAGCGTTCTGGATGATGGGGAAATATGTGGTAGATCCGGATCGTGAGCCCACGGACGGTGTATTTTCGTGTGGTGCTTAGATCGTGGTCTCAACCGCGGATGGATTCCATGAGCTCCTGTAACCTCTTCTCGTATACCTTGTGATTTCTCAGCTTGATCTCCTCGTACCCCCTGATGACGTCCGGGAGCTGTGCTATCTCGACCGCCGTGCTGTAGTTCTCCCCGTCGAGGAGCTCGATTACCTCCAGTATGGTCTGCATGTATTCCCGGGGAAGTCTCCTTTCCAGTCTGCGTACCTTGGTGTACCCGAAGATATCGAGTGGTGTTCCCCTGAGGAACTTCATGGCGGCGAGGACTCGGAACGCTGTCCTGAACCACGGGCCGAAGCTGCTCTTGCTCTTCTTGCCCATTGCCCTGAGGATCGGTGGGTGTAGCCTGTAGGTGATTCTTGCACCCTTACCGAAGGTCTTCTCCACCGACTGCTTGAACCCGGGGTCGGTGTACAGTCTGGCCACCTCGTACTCGTCCTTGTACGCCATGAGTTTGTACAGGTAGCGGGCGACTTCGGTGCTAAGCACGAGGTCATCACGGTCCCTTTCCACCACCTGCTGAACAAACTCCACGTACTCCCTTGCGAGCTTCTCCCCTTGGAATCCGATGAGTTGTGAGATCCTCGGGGCGACGACGTGGTGCAGTTGCTCGGGTATTCCGTCGAGCAGTGGGTGACTGGGAACCTCCTCGGGTTCCTCTGCCCTCAGTGCGGCCAGCCTCTCGGGGTTGCTGATCTCCATCCTGCCGACGAGGAACGCCTGCTTGTTCTGCTCCACGGCCACGCCGTTGATCTCTATGGCCCTGAAGATTGCGTCCTGGGACACGGGGATTCCGCCGCATTGGTACGCGGCTCCCAGCAGGATCATGTTGCTCTGCAGGTGGCTGCCGAAGAGTTCCTCGGCGATCTCGACTGCGTCGACGCAGTGTCGCTGCTTCACGTTTCCCTCCAGCCTCCTGAGCAGGTGGGACTCCTCGGGGTACGCCACGTCCTTGGACCTGACCATGCTTCCGGTGGGCACCCTGCTGGTGGAGACGACACAGACGGTGCGGTCGGGGTGTGCCATGGCGAGGTTGGCATCGCTGACTCCTGCGAGGACGTCGAAGAGGATCATGGTGGATGCACCTGCCTTTGTCACCCTATTGGAGAACTGGGGTGGTCTGCTGGACAGCTTGATGTGGGAGATCACGCTTCCTCCCTTCTGGCTGAGACCCGTCTGGTCTAGGTTGCTGCTGTGCTTTCCGTCGAGGTAGGCCGCGGTGGCGAGGATCTGGTTGATCGTCACCACTCCCGTCCCTCCTATGCCGACCATGTAGATGCGGGCATCCTCCTCCACCCTGACCTCGGGCTCGGGGATGTCGAGGAGCTCGTGGGTATCTAGCTGTGGACGGGGGACGGCTGAGCCTCCTTCTACCTCGACGAATGCGGGGCAGTCGCCCTTGAGGCAGGTGTAGTCCCTGTTGCAGCTGGACTGGTGGATTGTCGTCTTCCGCCCGTACTCGGTCTCCACGGGGTGCACGGACAGGCAGTTGGACTGTACACCGCAGTCTCCGCAGCCCTCGCAGACCATCTGGTTAATGAACACTTGCTTCTGCGGCGTCGGGGCTCTGCCCCTTTTCCTCTTCCGCCGGAGGTCGGCGGCGCACGGTTGGTCGTAGATGATGACGGTGACTCCCTTGACCTCCCGAAGTTCCATCTGGACCTCCATCAGCCTGTCGCGGTGCACTGCGCCCCTGTGGCGTTTGGGGTCGTCGGTCAGGACAACCACCCTGCTCACGCCCTCTGCCTTGAGAGCCTTCACGAGCTGCGGGATGGGGAGAACTCCGTCTGCGTGCTGTCCCCCGGTCATCGCCACGACCGAGTTGTACAGGATCTTGTAGGTGATGTTCGTACCGGCGGCGACCGCCTGCCTGATTGCGAGGTATCCCGAGTGAGCCAGTGTGCCGTCTCCCATGTTCTGGAACATGTGGGGAATCCTGCTGAATCTCTCTGCACCGACCCACGGCACTCCCTCGGCACCCATGTGCAGGAGTCCGATGGTGTTGCGCTCCATGAGCAGGGTGAGACCGTGGCATCCGATACCTGCACCTGCGAGCGATCCCTCGGGGACGGCGGTCGAGGTGTTGTGCGGGCATCCTGAGCAGAAGTACGGCGTACGGGGTGGTCCCGCCATTCCGAGGTCGATGGAGGTCACGGGCTTTGAGATCCTCTGCCTGTATTTGTTGAACTTCTCGCCGCCTATCGTCCGTTCGAGGACCTCTATGACGTCGTCCACGAGGAGCTCGGAGTAGGCCCTGACCAGTGGCCTCCCGCTCTCGTCGAGCTTCCCGATGACCACGGGGCGGTGCTCCTGTCCGTAGAGTACCTCCTTCAGCTGCATCTCGATGAACCCCCGCTTCTCCTCGATGACGAGGATCAGATCCAGCCCATCTGCGAACTCCGCGACGATCTCTCCGTCGATGGGGTAGATCATACCCAGCTTGAGGAGCCTCACGTCGTTGATCCCCACCAGATCGAGCGCCTCGGTCACGTCGTAGTACGTCTTGCCGCCGCTGACGATGCCTATCCGGTCTTCCTTTGAGCTCAGGGTGATGCGGTTCAGCGAGTTGGCACGGGCGAAGAGCATGGCTGCCCTGAACCGCTTCTCGTGCATCTCCTTCTCCAGTCCCAGCGAGATGTGAGGCAACAGCGTGGGGTTCTGTTCGTGCACCCACTGTCCAATGTCGGGTCGGATGACCTCGAAAGGACTCACCTCTGCGGTGCCGAATCCGTCGGCAACGTCTGTCACCACCTTCATCCCAACCCACAGCCCGCTGAACCGTGACATCTCGATACCGTACCTGCCGAAGCTTAGGACCTCGGAGATGTTTCCGGGGTAGAGCACGGGGATGAAGGCGTCGTAAAATGCAGGCTCGGAGTGCGAGGGCAGTGTGGAGGACTTGGCGTAGGGGTCGTCGCCCACGATGGCAAGGACTCCTCCTCGCGGGTTTGTCCCCACGAGGTTAGCGTGCTTGAGGGCGTCTCCCGACCTGTCAAGCCCGGGGGCCTTGCCGTACCAGATGCCCACGACACCGTCGTGCTTGGGATCGGGGAGAACGTTCGCGATCTGGCTACCGTAGACTGCCGTCGCTCCCAGATCCTCGTTCACAGCGGTGAGCAGTGTGATCTGGTGTTCTTCCAGTAGCTTGGAGTTCCTCTTCAGCAGGGTGTCGTACCCTCCGAGTGGCGATCCCCTGTACCCCGAGATCAGGGTGGCGGTGTCCAGACCTGCCCTGCGATCCGCTCGCATCTGGTCGATGGGGAGTCTCACAAGTGCCTGTATGCCCGACAGGATGACCGTCCCCTCCTCCTTCAGGTACTTGTCGTCGAGGGAGAATTCCCTCAACCCGTATTTTTGCCGTACATCTGTGCTCATGAAGTTACCGTATCTCCTCGCCTGAGTTTTAATACTGTTGCTTACAAGATAACTGACGTGACGGAAAAGTACTGTGTTTTTTCTACAGCAGAGGACGGCCCTCGGGGTCGCACCCTCGCTTTTTGTAGAAGACGTCGAGACACGCCTCCAGATCCGCATTGGAGACGAAGGAGGTCAGGCCCTTGGCCTTCCCACTTGGAAGAGGCTCACGCAGAAGTCTGTGGGGCAATGTGTCATCTTCCCTCGGGGGAGTCTCTCCCCAGATATCGACGTTGAACTGCCGGCAGGCAGTCCAGATGCGTTGTGCCCGTTCGCGCATATCGGTGGCCGTCGTGGGGATACCTGTCAGGGCCTCGAAGATCCGGGCGGTGTCCTCTATATTCAGCGGCGGTCTGATAGAGTGCGTGAAGTGGCACATGATCAGTGAGTCCTTGAGAATCTTCAGGTCCTGCTGCTCAATCAGGCTGTCCACCACGTCGAGGGCAGATCTGTCGGGGAAGTCACTGGTGCTCGGCCACCCCCTCAGGTGACTCCCTCCGACGTTCGAGGTGATGTACGAGAGTCCGAGCCCGAGCTTACCACGGGGATCCCACGCCGGGAGTTCAAGCCCTCGGACGTGGACTGCCCAGCGCTCACTTCCTCCACCGAAGACCTCTGCCGCTCTTTGCACTCCTCCAGCCAGCACCCTGCCCACACCCTCAGAACGGGCTATCTTCTCGATAAGTTCACGGACACCTGCGGCATCCCCAAAGTCTACCTTCTCACCTCTGAACTCCTCGGGGATCGTGCCCCTCCTTCCGCACTCCATGAACCACGAGATCGTAGAGCCTGTGGAGATTGTGTCCAATCCCAGCTCATTGCACATGTGGTTCAGCCTGAGCAACTCGTCGAGATCGCTGATCCCGAGGTTGGACCCGAGCAGGGCCAGACTCTCGTACTCAGGATGCTGAACCCTCCTCTCCTCCCATTCCGTCTCGATAACAAAGGAGCAGGCAAGGGGGCACCTGTAGCAGGGCTTTGGATGGATCTTGCCGCGGTACTGGTTCTCGATAGCGTCACCGCCAATTTTGGAGGCCCTCCCCCACTCTCCCTTGCTGTAGTTCTCAGTGGGCAGTTGGTCGCGGGCAGAGGCCAATTCCACCAGCCAAGAGGTGCCTTGCACAGGGAGGAGATGACCGCTGAGCTTTGATTCCTTCGCCCTCTCTGTGATCTCGCGCCGCAGTTCCTTCACTGCAACTGGGATCTTGGGGACACCCGTCCCCCGGACACAAATCGCCTTGATCCGCTTAGAGGCAAGGATCAAGCCAATCCCTCCTCGCGCTGCTGTCCTGTAGTAGTCGCTCGTTGTAGAGGCGTAACTCACTCCATTCTCAGCAGCGGGACCTATGGTCAGGACACGGGTCCTGTCACCCAGTCGCGCCTTGAGCTCGTCCTCGGTGTCCAGTGTGGTCTTACCCCAGAGGTTGGAGGCGTCCTCGATCTTGACATCGCCGTCCATTATACCGATGGAGACAGGCTTATCCGCCCTGCCCGTGACGATCACAGCGTCGAAACCCGCGAACTTCAGCTCGGGCCCGAGGAATCCGCCGACGTGACTGTCGATGAATATGCCGGTGTGCGGCGACTTGGCCACGATACAGTATCGTCCGGCTATGGGCAGCACACCCTGTGCTGGACCCGTAGCAATGACAAAGGCACTCTCTTCCGCGAGTGGATCAGTCGTAGGATCCATCTCCTTCCGAAGCAGATACACGCCGAGTCCCTTGCCACCTATGTAGTCAATGAGCACCTGCTGGGGAATGTCCTCGGTGAGCACGGTCTTGCTGCTCAGATCTATCCTGCAGAGCTTTCCAGTCCACGTCATCTGCCGTACTGAGGAACCCAGGATATTTAGGGATTATCACCCTCTCTCGTTCTATGACCTCGATCAAACTTGTTGACAAGTATTCGAAATCTATATTCCACTGCATAGGAGAATTAGGTAAGCAATGACTTCCAAACTAATAACTAGACAGATCAGCTCATAGATGACCTATTGTATCCACCAAAGTTCAATGATAGAATTATTGGATTTAGTGGGTATGGTCGTGCTCCACCTCTTCCATACCCGGATGGTGATGGTGGCTCTTCCCAAATTTAATGATATCCAGCTCCCACAGGATGGTGAGAACGGCAATCAGGATCAGCATGTACGCAACAATGATCTCGAAGTTGTCCAAAAATGCGGTCAGGAATGCCTCCTTGAAGACGAAGATGATCCCGCTGATGATTGTGGCGGTGAACATATGACCCAGTGCCCAAGCCATAGCCAGTGTTATCGTCCTCTTGGTCGAAGGTGACCTGACAAGGATACCCGTGATGGCCACGACGTGGTCTGCATCCAGTGAGTGCTTGATCCCGAGGACAAAAGCAATGATAAGCAACGCCCCTGTGAGTCCTTCGTTCACGAATGGGAGCAGATTGATCGTCTCTCCTCCGAAGAGCACGTAGAAGGCGTAGACCAGTGTGACAACCGCGATTGAGATATTGATCGTCTTAATCACCTTCTCCTGGTTGAGCTTCGTTATGGGGATTTTGATGATGAGCCCGTAAGCCACCATTCCGAAAACCACCCCAATGGTGAAGATCGTCAGTCCAATGAAGACGGTCAAGAAGCTTGACAGTCCAAGTGTGATGGTCAGTAGCAACAGTAATTCGTCGTTGGAGGCCAGTCCGTGGACCACTCCTATACCGGAGATCAGCTTGTGATCGTTCTTCACGTTCAGCGTTGCGACCTCGCTTGTCTCAACATTACCAGTCATTAGGTACCGTTCCACTAAGAAGTTAAAAAGGTGCTGTCACCAGAAAGCGATTGTATATTGATATTAGGGTTGTGAATTGTATACTTCTTTATATCGATTAATACTAAATGTAGACTGGAATAAGGGTTCTTAATCTGGACGAATCAGACGAGAAGAAACTAGAAATGTTACACTACTCCGATATACAGCATACGACGAAAAAGGATGAAGGTGATCACCGGTTCTACCAATCAGATATAATTTGTATAATAATTTATATCCTCTCCTTGCCCCTCTCCCCACACTTAAAAATCAGATTTGCCATCGACGCTTATGGAATATCCCGCACCGCCATATCGAATCAAGATGGTAGAGCCCATCCGGTTGCTCGATGCACAGAGCAGATTGAGCAGGATGAAAGAGGCTCACTGGAACCTTTTCAACCTTAACGCACAGGACATTTACCTTGATTTTCTCACAGATTCAGGGACCGGTGCGATGACTCAAGAACAGTGGGCCGCGATGATGACAGGCGACGAGAGCTACGCCAATGCAAGGTCTTTCCAAAGATTCGAAAGTGCCGTCAGGGAGTTCACAGGATTGCCAGAGGTGATCCCAACCCACCAAGGTAGGGCCGCGGAAAACATCCTCCTACCTTCCGTCCTCGGTGAGGGAAAGTACGTCGTCTCTAACCAGTCATTCGACACGACCGTGGGTCACATTCTCTTTAACGGGAAGGAACCCATGGACATCGTGATCGACGAGGGACTCGACCCATCGACAGACTATCCCTTCAAGGGAAATATGAACCTCGAGAAGCTCAAGGGAGCGCTTGAAGGGGAAAATGTCGCACTTGTGACCCTTGTGCTCACCAACAACGCGGGTGGGGGTCAGCCAGTCTCAATCGAGAACATTCAGAGAGTTTCGGAAATTACAAAAGAATATGGAATACCATTCTTCCTCGACATCGCAAGGATCGTGGAAAACAGTTATTTCATACAGCAGAGAGAACTCCCAGAGATGTCTATTCGGGACATTGTAAGGAGAACCTGCCAGCTTGCAGACGGTGTGTGGATGAGCGCAAAGAAGGACGCCTATGTCAACATCGGTGGGTTTATCGCACTCAAGGACAAGGAAGACGCGGACAGAATGAGGGAGAGATTGGTTCTATTCGAGGGATTCCCATCGTATGGAGGGCTGGCGGGCAGGGACCTAGAAGCCATAGCGACTGGGCTGGAGCAGGTCATCTCTGACGAGAGGATCGTGGAGCACCGGATCAAGCAGGTAGAGTACCTACATTCCAAGCTCTCAGAAATCGGAGTCCCACTGGTGAACCCCCCGGGTGGTCATGCCATCTTCATCGATGCAAAGAGCATGCTCCCGCACATACCTCCAGAAGAGTTCCCAGGGCAGGCGCTCGCCTGCCAACTTTACATCGAGGGGGGTATCAGGAGCGTAGAGATCGGATCATTGATGTTTGGTAGGGAGGAGAACGGGAAGTTCGTCCCCGCAAATATGGAGCTTGTGAGGTTGGCGATTCCCCGTAGGGTATATGAGCAAGGACACTTTGACTACGTCGTGGCTATTATGAAGCGGTTGCTGGAGAAGAAGGATGAGATTAGGGGCATGAGGATAGTGAAGGAACCAGAGCTGCTCAGGCACTTCACATGTACTCTCGACGTAATCGAGTGAGGACAGGAATTGCAAAGAGTACAGGCCAGAGGATCAGAGGAGTATTTTCCTCCATTGTTGAATTTAGTTCGATTCTCTCTACGAGGAGCTGCTTCCCGCTACTTGCGGTGACATTCTTACTCATGAGTAAACCATCGCTATCCCATATGTACTCTACCACGTGGCTACCATTAAAATCACCCCTAAGAACTGTGGTCTCACCCATCTCCAATGTATGATTTGACAGACCTGTTAATTCATAGACCAGCGTGGTATTCTGAAACAGCTTACTGAGGAATGGTTTGTCTCCAATACTCAAGGGGACAATCACCAAAAAGTAGTCCGATTCAACTGGGATAACCATATCACCCTCTACCACGATCAGTATGGAGTCGGTAATGACACTTTTCCATTCTTCAATCGACCCAAGCGAGGTAGGTGGTTCCTCAATAAAGCTAATCTCACTTATACCAGACGGTACATTGATAGCCCCAAGTCCGAATCTGTACTGATCTGGGAAGTCGTACCTGTCCCTCAGTTCTGCCTTTGTGGCTTTCCACAAGAAGACCTCTCCCTTCTTCACATCATCGCTCCAAGCAAGATTCTCTCCTGCAACAGGTATGAGAAGGATGAAGAGTAAGAGCACAGTAATCATTTTTCTCATATGTAATTAACTGGCTGTGTTGTATTTAAGGGAGTGAGAAGATATTTTTCTATAGGAGGAGATGACCGGTACTGGTTAGATTCAGTCAAACCTGCTCAAGCCCTCTTATAACAAACCAGAATAGGACTTGTACTAATAGTATCCTTTGAGGTGAGGTGTTTTAGGTTGAAAAATGTATTACATCCTTACACCATCAATAAATTGATAACATTCCATACTCCTGACGAATCAATGCTTAAAGGTAGACACTTCAAGACACTTCAGGACTACAGCACTGAGGAGATCACGCACCTACTCGACCTGTCGATCGAGCTGAAGAAGAGGATGAAGGCCAAGGAGAAGTATAGACCGATGGACGGATACTCCATGGCTATGATCTTCCAGAAGAGATCCACGAGGACGAGGGTAAGCACCGAAACGGGGATCTCCTACCTCGGAGGTCATGCCCTCTTCCTTGGTAAGGACGACATTCAGCTGGGAAAGAACGAGACGCTCAAGGACACGGCCCTCGTACTCTCCCGATTCAACGACCTCATCTTGGCTCGGGTCTTCGACCACTCGGATATCGAGGAACTGGCCGAACACTCTTCCTCTCCGGTCATCAACGCCCTCTCCGACAAGTTCCACCCGTTGCAGATCTTGGCCGATTTCATGGCCATAAAGGAGCACTTCGGCAGGCTCGGAGGTCTCACCATCGCATGGGTAGGTGACGGGAACAACGTCCTCCATTCCATCATGGCAGCTGCTCCCAAGATGGGGATGAATCTCAGGATCGCAACACCAACAGGATATGAGCCGATGCAGGATGTCACAGACAGGTGCAAAGATGACGCAGAAAAGCACGGGACACAGTTGGTTCTTACGACTGACCCTAAGGAGGCAGTCAGGGGGGCAAACATCATCGTCACAGACACGTGGGTCTCGATGGGACAGGACGATGAGAAGGAGAGGAGGCTGAGGGACTTCGCAGGTTACCAAGTGACCATGGATCTGGCTGAGGAGGCCTCAGACAACTGGATTTTTATGCACTGCTTGCCCCGCAAACAGAATGAGGTCGACGACGAGGTCTTCTATTCTGACCGCTCGATAGTTTTCGACGAGGCTGAGAACAGGATGTACACAGTGATGGCAGTGGCACTTGCCCTGCTGGGTCTGGATAATTCGTAGAAAATTCATCCAAACTTATCGCGTAGTGCCATCCCGCGCGGGAATAGAGAAATATAGGATAGCATCGAGCAGAATCAATATGGAAAAATATGTTCTGTTGGTTGTTCCCGCGAGCGGGTACTCGGGCTTGGCCCACATCACCTTTGACGTCATTCTCAAGGAGAATTCCATTGAGGTAGTCACTGCAACATCTGTCGCAGGCGCGGTCAAGTCGGACGATGAGGGCAGTAGCATCATGACGCTCGATTTCAAGACCGTTTTGGCTCACGAATCGGAGTTCGCAGGGGCTGTGTTGATAGGTGGGGGCTCAATAGATGACCTCAGTAGAAACGAGGCCCTGAAGACCATCCTCTCCGACCTCCACTCCGCGGGATCTCCGATTGTCGCCCTTGACAACGCATCGAAGATACTTGACGGATTCGGGATTAGCGGTGATAATGTCATCACATCGGAGGGAGATTACGAGAGAGTTGCAGAGCAATTCGTCAGCAAGTTTTAACAATCAGGAGAAGTTTAGTTCCACGAATTCGCGGATTGATGAGAGGAGATTGTCTACGGTATCGGTGTATACGGTAACCGTACCCCAGATTCCATACAACGGGATGAGACCCTTTTCTCGGAGGATGGACTCGGTTATAAGGTTCATACTGACCACGGAGTTCTCGCCCTCGATGAATGTGACAAAACGCTCACCCTCCTCGTCGGTCGAAGAGACTACCCCAAGGGCGGTTGGACTGATCTTCCCTTTGACTTTAAGGATCACGAGGAGTCGGGAGGCAACAGGGGGGATCAGCCCGTCAATCTCCGTGTGGCACAGACTGGACACATCGGGTATTCCACCAATTGAGGAGTATTCCCTTAATGGGCGGACTACATTCTCCCGGTACTGTTCGAGTAAGCGGTGGAGAGTGTGACCACGTTCGCCAAGAAGGACGCTGAATAGTGCACTCCTGTGATCCGACCGGTAGAACTCAGTAACGAGGGAGGCAAAACTCGGGAGGTACTTCACTGATGATTCTTCCCGTGACAGCATGGGGACATTGGCCATGTACTGAGCTGGCATGTCATACTTCTTATTGTCTGAGGCCGAGATGATGGCTAGCTGGCTGTTGATCCCCTTCCTTGTGGACGAATCGAGTTCGTCGATGCGCGACGAAGGTTCTATCCCCAGTTTGTACATCAACTTGTCAATCTCCTCCCTATTCCCGAGGAGAGGAATCACAGGTGGCTCAACGGAGTACTCCAGTATTTCACCTAGTGTGAGAACCATCTGAGATGGGAAGATGAACTGCTGGTCAACCACGATGTCCATGTTGTCGATCCCCTTTTCCTGGATGGACTTTACAGATGAATCCTCGCTGTGACCAGCTACTCCGGTGTCCGAAATGTACGAGGAGATCAGCGGGTAGGCAATCAGAGAATGACCTTCACCGAGGAAGGCGGAAGCGACTTGGTATGCGAGAGTGGGAAGACCCTTCTCGGCTACTACTACAAGCTCCTCGTCTGTGGTTCTTGCTGAGAGACACAGGTAAATTGATCCACTGTCCAATTCTCCCGTCACGTGTTCTGTTATGTAGATACCAGAGCTGTCCTCTCCGTCATCTAGCTCCCGGCAGATGCAGGGGAGAGACCGGATTGAGCACATCTTTGCGAGCGTCACTGCAGAGAGGAAGGCGTCTACCCTGTCCTCGTACAGGATGTAAAGGGGACCCTGATTCTGGGTGAGGTAATCTATGACTCGTTTGACGTTCAACCAATGGTATCAGAAAATACCGAGAATAACAACCTTCCTTTAAACTTACGGAGAATTACCTAACAAGGACACCCGCGGTCTTAGGACTGTACTTCCAGTTAGATGGGATTCTGCCGACCTTGCGGTAGTGTGCAGACAGCCTGTAGATCTTGGACTCGATCCGTTTAAGTCCATGTGTGGAGGAGAGGTCCTTCTTGTTTTCAGCAAGGTGGTTGCGGAGGTTCATTGCCCTCCTGATAAGATTAATGAGATCCTCGGGGTACTCAGGGAGAAGATCGTTCTCCTTGAGGATAGTTGAGACCTTCTTACCACAGATAAGCTTGACGGAGGGAACTCCGTGCTGATCCCTGAGGACAGCTCCGATCTGTGCCATGGGGGTACCCTTCCTGTAGAGGGTAGTGACCATATCCTCGACCTCCTTCGGTGTCATCTCGATCCATGCGGGAGGTTCTGTGACAAAGGGCTTGTGGCTCTTGGACTTGCCCCTTTTTCTTGAGTGCATTCGTGCCATTTCTATTCACTTCCGAAACTTCCAGATTGATCTTTGTCAGGATCAAGCCAGACAGCTCTAAACTTTTTCACAACCCGGGAGTTAAAAATGAATCGATAAATCCGATCGTTCAGGAAGCCAATTATACCACCTCCGTGGAGACAGCATGTGGAGGCCGTAATACTTGCAGCTGGTCTGGGAACGCGATTGAGTCCCCTGACCGACAACCGTCCAAAACCGCTACTAGAGGTTGCTGGACAATCTATACTACAGCGTACACTCAGCACGCTTACAGAGATAGGAATATCTGCAGCAAAGATTGTCGTCCACTCCATGAAGGACTTGGTCATGCAAGCAGTTGCCGATATGAACCTCGATCTCGAGATTGAATTCATTGATCAGAAGGAACCACTCGGTACTGGACACGCGGCTAGAATGGCATTGGAGTCAATCAACGACGACTTCGTTGTCCTAAACGCTGACGTGATGATCACACAGGAGGTCATGGAGAAGGCATCACTGAGGTTTAGGAACCGCGGGAAAGACACCGCGGCGGTGATGGTGGGAGCGGAGGTAGAGGATCCGTGCCTCTACGGCGTGCTCATCCAAGAGGGAGAGTACCTCAAAGAACTCCTAGAGAAGCCAAATTTTCTAGAGGAGAAGAGCAACCCATTGATCAACGCAGGAATGTACTTCTTCTCAAAGAAGACAAAAGACAAGTTCTTCGAAATAGAGCGATCACCAAAGGGTGAGTACGAAATTGTCTGGGTACTAAACGAGCTCCTAAAGAAGGGGGCAAAGATCGAGGTTGTCAGGATGGAGGAGAGGTGGTTTGACATAGGTTATCCATGGCACCTGCTTGAAGCAAATACGTACTATATGAAGAGGGAGTCAGGAGGATTTGAGATCATAGGGGAGGTTGAAAAAGGGGCAGTGCTGCGAGGCAGTGTGCATGTGGCAAGTGGCGCGAGGGTACGGTCGGGTGTATACATCGAGGGTCCAGTGTACATAGATTCAGGTGCGGATGTGGGACCGAATTGCTACATCCGCTCTGGTACCTACCTTGGACGAGACACAAGGGTAGGAAATGCCTGCGAGGTGAAGAACAGCATTTTTTACCACGGAACTCACGCAGGTCACCTTTCTTACGTTGGTGACTCAATCCTCGGTACTAAGTGTAATCTAGGGGCGGGAACTAAAACCGCGAATCTTAGACACGATGGAGCGGACATTAAGGTCACCGTCAAGGGAAAACGGATCAGCAGCGGCCGTAGAAAACTAGGTGTAATCATGGGCGATGGGGTGAAGACAGGGATCAATGTCAGCTTACTACCCGGACTCAAGCTAAGTACAGGAACAATGATACCCGCTGGTGAGACAGTCAACAGAGACAGATAAATAAGACGAGGACACGTGGTAAGCCATAAATTCGTCATAGCAACTGAACGACCAATGAGCAAACTTACATTTATGCAAGAGGAGCTGAATCGTCTTGAGGATGTCGGCCTGTATAACAACATCAGAACTATCGAGTCCCCACAGGACGCTTGGTTGAAGATAGAGGGGAAGAGGGTTCTCAACATGTGCTCGAACAACTACCTCGGACTGGCCGATGATAAGCGGATCGCTCAAGCAGCAAAGGAAGCGATAGACAAGTACGGAGTTGGACCAGGAGCGGTGAGGACAATCGCAGGAACCATGGAGCTGCACAAGATCCTCGAAGATACTCTCGCCGAGTTCAAGCAGGTAGAGGCAACCATAGGTCTGCAGTCAGGATTTGTGACGAACCAAGCAGTGATCCCACAGATAGGGGCTGACGCCATCTTCACTGATTCTTTGAACCACGCTTCTATCATCGACGGTGTACGCCTGACCAAGAGCAAGCGGTTCATCTACGAGCATAATGACGTCAACGACCTCAATTCTAAACTGGAAGAGGGGAAAGAGTTTGGACGTAAGCTCATCATCACTGACGGTGTTTTCAGCATGGACGGTGACATCGCACCACTTGACGAGATAGCAAAGATAGCCAAGGAGCATGACGCCATCTTAATGGTCGATGATGCACATGGTGAGGGAGTTCTTGGAGATCACGGTAGGGGAATAGTCAACCACTTCAAGCTCTCTCACCACGACGTTGACATCGACGTGGGTACTCTCTCGAAGGCTATGGGAGTGGTAGGAGGATACGTCGCTGGGACCAAGCTTCTCACAGAGTACTTGGCTCAGAAAGCTAGACCCTTCCTCTTCTCTTCGGCAACAACTATCCCTGATGTTGCGGCAGCGATTGCATCTGTCCGTATTCTCATGGAGGACGACTCCCTTGTCAGGAAGCTGTGGAAGAATGCGGATTACTTCCAGCAGGGAATGAGAGACCTTGGATTCGATACCGGCAAGACACAGACACCTATTACACCCGTGATGCTGGGTGAGGCGAAGCTTTCAAAGGATTTCTCAAAGGAGTTGTTCAAGGAGGACATTTTCGCCATGTCAATAGGATTCCCAACTGTACCAAAAGGTATGGCAAGGATCAGGGTTATGCTCTCTGCTGCACACTCAACCGAAGATCTGGACTTTGCACTGCAGAAGTTCGAGAAGGTCGGAAAATCACTGCAAGTAATCTGAGGAAATCATGAATAGACTTTTTATTACGAGTTGACCACAGTATTCTGTGGTACTAAGACGTCTGGGTAAGTCTATCCATTCAGCTATCGAGAAATTCGTCAGAAGAGGACCCCTTGATAAGGAGCTAGTTCTTGAGCTCAAGAACGACATTTTCAGGGCACTCCTTGATGCGGATATCGACATAGCAGTCGCCTCCGTCGTTGTCAACAATCTTGAGCAGAGGTCACTAACTGAGGAGCTTCCACCTGGGATAGACCGTAAGAAAGCGGTCATCAACATCGTATATGAAGAGCTGACGAGAATCATGGGAGGAGAAGCCCGTCCTCTGAATGTGAATAAGAAAAAGACCAATATCATCATGATGCTCGGTTCCCAAGGTTCAGGTAAGACAACCACTGTAGGAAAGTTGGCCTACAAGCTGAAGAAAGAGGGATGGAGGGTAGGTTTGGTGGCTGCAGACACATGGCGACCTGGTGCCTACGATCAACTTGTACAGCTCGGTGAACGTGCGGAGGTCGAAGTCTTTGGCAACCCCAAGCAGAAGAACGCTGTGAAAATCGCCCAAGAGGGTATAAAGCATTTTAGGAACCAGCAGAAGAACCTCATTATAGTGGACACTGCAGGGAGGCACAAGGGAGATGATGCACTCATCAAGGAGATGAAGAACTTGACCAAGAAAATCAAGCCAGACGAGGTGATCTTCGTCGTGGACGGGACCAATGGGAAGCAGGTCTTCGAGAGCGCGCAGAAGTACGCGCGAGTGTCAGAGATCGGATCAATCATCGTCACCAAGCTTGACGGTACGGCCAAGGGAGGTGGTGCCATATCAGCCTCCGCAGCTGCAGGGGTGCCCATAAAGTACATCGGTACAGGGGAGGACATCACCGCCCTCGAGGAGTTCAATCCGAAGAAGTTCGTGGGCCGAATCCTCGGCATGGGTGATCTTGACACCCTGATCGAAGAGGTGAAGAAGGCCAACCTCGCCCTCTCAGAAGACAGGACCGAGGAAATGATGAAAGGCCACATGAACTACAACGACATCCTGATGATGTTCGAATCCATGAACAAGATGGGGGGCTTCAGGAAGATCCTCGATATGCTTCCAGGGGGTATGACCCATCAGGTCGATGACAACATGCTCAATATGAGCAAGGAAAACATGGAGAAATTCAAGGTGGTTATCTCCTCGATGACGAAGAAAGAGAGAGAGGCAGAGGTCAAGCTCAATCGGACGAGAATCGAGCGAATAGCGAGGGGGAGCGGTGTCACCGTCGAGGACGTCAAGGAACTGGTTAATCAGAAGAAGATGGCCGAGAAGATGGTCAAACAGATGAACAAACCGAAAAGACGAGGAAGAGGTGGGAGCGGTGGAGGGCTACCATTCGGTCTACCCTTCGGGTGAGACGATGGACCTCGTCATAGTCACTGATACTTTACCGCCGACAAAATCCCAATGGAGCAGCCCGAATCTTTCCGACAGGGATGGATGGAGTGAGATCTACGAAGCTGTCACAAATTGGTTCTGTATCAGCAACGGATTCAGATCTGAGAACAACCTTGATGTTGTAATAGTCCAGAGTAGCGTGAAGGTTCTCCGCTTCAACGGTTCATCTCTTCGCTACCTCTCACCCCAACTGAGGTCAGCGGCATCTCTGCTGAGCAAAGCATCAAACCTTAGTTCAGAAACATGGAAGGAGAGCACCCCCGGAGTCACAGCTAGGTCGTTTAGGGACCTTGGGGAGTACACGCAATCGATTAGGGAGATGCAGAGGATAAAGCTGGGATCAAGGGAAGACGGGGACTGTGCAGATGGAATGGTATTGCTTTTCGACCCTAAATTCATCGTGCAGAATGTGACGAAGACTCTCCCCTCTACCTTCGAGCATATCAACCAGTTTATAACTTGGCAGCTTAATCTAGAATACTAGGACTGGTCTATCGTGACAGTGATCGAAAATGTACTGGAAGATCTGCTTGAAGAATATGCAATGTGTACAAGGTGCATGGGAAGAGCATTTGGTAGGAAGAAGTCATCAGGTGTCGACATCACGCTTAGGGATGCTCAGACACTTCCAAAGGAACTGCTAGCAAGAGCTTCCGAATCCTGTGATCTCTGCAACGGAGTTGTGAACAACACCATAGATATCGTAGACTCCATAAAAGACACCTTGATTGGATACGAGTTCAATACATTTCTCGTGGGTGTGAAGATAGCTAAGCAGTACAGTACAGCAGATTCGGTCTTCACCGACCGTGGTATTAAACCACTGAACCTTAAGTTTGAGGTATCGCGGGAATTGGGGCTCAGAATCGGCGAGGCATTGAACAAGGAAGTTGAGTTCAACAATCCAGATCTGAGAATCACCATCGAGTGTAGGGCATCGGGGAAGATCCGTTATACCATTGAACCCACACCACTGTTTGTTCTAGGTAAGTACAGGAAGTTGATCAGGGGAATACCACAGACGAAGTGGCCCTGTGGAAAGTGCAGGGGAAGGGGATGCGAATCCTGCGAGTTCAGTGGTTTGCAGTACAGGGAATCCGTGGAGAGTGTGGTAGCTGCCCCCCTCCTATTGCAGAGTAAAGCACGAGATGAGAGCTTCCACGGTGCGGGCCGTGAGGACATTGACGCCCTCATGCTCGGTACTGGAAGACCATTTGTGTTGGAGCTCAAGAACCCCAGGAAGAGGGCACTTGACCTGATAAAAGCAGAGGATGAAATCAACGCCTCGGGCAAGGTAGAGGTCGAGGGACTGAGATTCTGTGACAGAAAGACGATCAAGCTCATCAAGACTGCATCTTCCTCAGACAGGAAGGTGTACCGTGCATTGTGCTCCACTTCTGATGTCTCGGAGATGGATATCGATACCTTACGTTCAATGACCTACCCCATAGCCCTTAAACAGCGTACTCCTGAGAGGGTTGCTCATAGGAGGTCGGACATGGTGAGGGACAAGACCATTCACATGGTTGAGATCATGTCCCATAGTAGGGACAGCATAGAGCTGAGGATCACAGCCCAAGGTGGTGCGTACATCAAGGAATTCATCTCAGGTGACTCAGGACGTACCATCCCCTCTATCTCTTCTGTCATAGGGAAGGCAATTGTCTGCACTGAATTAGATGTTCTCTCAGTCGCTGATCACGGACTTTTCGAGTGACTCTGCCAGCTGCCTAGCCATGGCGATCAGCCCCTTTATCTCTTTAGGAGAGGCACTCGCCCTCTTGAAAACATTCTTGAAGATCACTTTAGTCGACTTCTTGTTATGATCCTGTATACTCGATGCGTCGATCATCCGGTCGATGAATTCGAAAAACGTGCGCTTC
Source organism: Candidatus Heimdallarchaeota archaeon (assembly GCA_015522385.1). The sequence continues at coordinate 8,159 of WAMJ01000147.1, read as the reverse complement.
TCCTCAGAGCTTAGGAACCTTAAACCTGTCCAGTCCTGTACCTCCTCCTCAAAGATCTGCCTGATCACGTAGAGTCCGACAGCTGCGGAGTGGGTGATATTGAGTATGGGATTTTCCCCGTAGGTGGGGATGATGCAGGAGAGGTCGCACTTTGATATCTCTTCCATCGTCAACCCAGTACTCTCGTTACCGAAGAGTAACCCGATCGTTCCTTGTGCATAGTCACTGATGTAGTGTGAGACCTTGGACAAGGGTACAGGTTTCATTGCGATCTTCCTCTTTGCTCCTGGCTTACCCGTAAAAGCAAGGAGGTAATCAACGTGCTCAAGAGATTCCTCAATGGAGGAGACTATCCGGGCTGAATCGAGATATCTCCTTGATCTCGTCGCTCTCTGGTAGGCGATGTCATCAATCTCGCATTGAGGTGAAACAAGGATCAGCTCTTCTACACCGAAGTTGTCGCACAACCGTGCGAGAGCTCCAAGATTCCCCGAGTCTTTGATACCGGATACCACTACTTTAATCTCAATCACTGAATTTCACCAACCATAACCTCTCGAAGGAGAATGATCTCTCCGCTACTACTGTTATCGACCACCGCTTTAATGATCTTTCTAAATCTTCCAAGGTGGTGGCCAATGAGGAGACTATACAAAACGCAACAGATGGAGATGGAAGTTCCTTGAGAAAGTCCTCCATGACCTCTGTTCCCTTCTCTCCTCCGATAAGAGCAGTGAGCTCATCGTCAGTCAGATTGACATCGACTTCTGGGTCGGAGGGGAGATACGGTGGGTTGAAAACATAGATGCGCGGTAGTCCGTTCCTCCTGAATGGTTGGGTAAATGAGCAACAGATCACATGGACATCTGCTCCATGCTTGATTGCGTTAGTCCTCGCCTGCCGCGCAGCGTTGAAATTGATGTCCGTTCCGACGAATATCCCAGAATCACAGTACTTCCGTATGTTAATAATCACGTATCCCGAGCCTACACCTACCTCTACCATCCCATCTTTGCTCACAACGTCGATGTTTTTCTCAACCCCTTCAACTGTGAGGAAGCTGTCTTCTCTGGGTGCGTACACACCCTCGGTATGTTCAAATTCCATTGTCTGTGACCCCTGCCAGTGGCCACATCCCCTCCTCCACAAGGTGGGTATGGATCTCACGGATCTTTTCGACATCGAGGAGATTCACCCGCAGTGATGAGTGGGGGATCAAATCGAGTTTGCTGAGCTCAATCCGTTTCTTCAGGTATCCCTTGAGCACCTTGCGGACGGTCCGGTTCCTCCTGAAAAAGAGGTTCCGAACAAGGAGCTCAAGCTCCTCATGATTCGCTGGTGTGTCACGAGGGACGAAACTGAAGACACTAGAATTCACTCTTGGTGGTGGGACGAAGAATTTCGGCGGGACATTGAAGAGCTTCGTTACATCCCCATGTAGTGTAAATAAAAATGAAAGACGTCCATATTCTCCTGAACCTGGTTTTGCCACGATCCTGTTTACGACTTCTTCTTGGAGCATCACCGTCATGGATTGTATCGGGTGGTGAACTGCCCTTGTAACAAGTTTCGTCCCCACTGAGTATGGAAGGTTGGCGACAATCTTCACATTCTCGGGCCAAGGAACCGTGAGGGCATCGCCATTCACGAGGTTGATGCTCTCACCGAAGGTCTTCTCTAGGTGTCTGGCCAATTCAGGATCCCGCTCGATTACGGTGATGTCCACACCCTTATCAAGGAGCGCAGCTGTGAGGATTCCGAGACCACCACCTATCTCCAGCACATGGTCTCCTTCCTTTACACCTGATTTCAGCACTATATTCTGCACCGTTTGGAAGTTGACAAGAAAGTGCTGTCCTCTTGACCCACGCATAGAGCTGTATCTCATCTGCATCTCTTTGATGCTGTTTCTCGTAAATTGGCTCCAGTTTACCACGTGATTCATGGTTGGACCTCACGTTTAAGGTCATATCGATAGGTCTTCTCAGAGCTTCCAATGTTTCGGATGGAAGTATTGTGTCGACTATTCCCCAGGAGCTCCATCCGCAATCAAGGGTGAAATCCTGAATCACATATGAAGGAATCGGCGATACAATCACAGAGTAACCGATATATTCACATTAATCACAAAGAATCACACCAATCACAGATAACCCCACAATTTCCTGTGGAGAAACTGATTATTTCTCATAAATTGAAATTACAAGCAGTTTACTACCAATATCAATATTATCCAGAGAGGTTGACCGGAAATAGCACCTTTCCAATAATCAAGACCCCTCCATTTCCAGTGGAGTGATTCTTTGTGATTACTGAATCTATGTTTCACAAATCAGAGACAAAGAATTGTCCAAGTATAGAAAGATTCTCAAGGTATTTCACAAGAAACAATGTGATTCTCAGTGGTAGCTAACTGGATCGAAGACGATCACCACTAAATTACACCCGAAACTTGCGCTCACAGTACTCTCCACTGACTCCAAATAGATCTCATCAAGTTCACCTCCGCGCAACTTTACAGCCTCCTTGATCTGGGACACGAGATGAGCCTCTAGTTCCTCACGCTGTAAGATTCCGTGATGCTCAAAGACCACGTGGTAATCCGGACCCTTGGCAACGGCAATTCCACTGGATATCGTGTCACCTCTCCTCCCGTTAGAGACAGCGATGATCACACCTGTCTGGCTACCGGGCTCCACGGTTAGAGGGGAATTGGTTAATGAGGAAGAGAATGGGATAACAGAAGAGTAAGGTACAAGATTAAGCCCTGCAATACCACTGGAGAGGAGCGCGTGGTCGAAGGCATTGAGCTGGGAGATATCGCTGTATCCCTCCCCCTTTCTAATCCAAAATCTACCGGGTAGCTTGTGGCAACTGACATCTGGTTTCGAAGTCCAGTCGGAAAAGTACTGACTAGGATCACGGATTATATTCACATTCTAGCTATTCCACATGGCCTAAAATACAAATTGATTCAGTTCAAACAGCAGGACCTTTTCACAAATGAGCGGTGAAGCAAGAAGCCAGTTCCTACCCGCACCGAAACTTTAGACATTCTACGAATTAATTCGACGCTTATGTATATTTTGCTCGAAAGGTTAAAATCAAGGATGATTCTATCAGATTTAGGATGAGTACAGAAGATATTCCAAAACCATGGCTTGAGACCCTGAAACCGGTGAGGAAAACGAGCCTGGAGTACAAGGACATCTCTACGTTCCAATTCGTAAAGATGAGAGCGGAGAATTATCCGAATGACATCAGCATGATTTTCCCAAAGGGTAAATCTATCACCTATGCCCAGCTGCTTGACATGATTAAGAGGATGGCCGTAGTTTTCAAGAATATGGGGATCAACAAGGGCGACAAGATCGCTCTGATGTTACCCAATACCCCACACTATGTAATCTGTCACTACGCAATCATGGCAATCGGGGGAACAGTGGTTCAGACCAATCCCCTGTATACCCACAGGGAGCTAACCCATATCATTACTGACTCGGGTGCGAAGGGAATCGTGTCGATCACTATGTTCCAAGACAAGATTAATGACGTTCTTAACAACCCTGAGAACCCACTGGAGTGGGCAATATTCGGTAACATAAAGGACTTCCTGAAACCAATTACCGCCTTTCTAGGTACAGTTCTTGGCAAGCTCAAGGACCACCCGAAGATGAAACCCCTCCCGAAGAACCACGACTTTATGACCCTCATGAAATCTGTAGATCCAAGCAGATTCCAAGAGGACGAGGTCGACTTCGAGACAGGACTAGTTCTATTGCAGTACACAGGAGGGACAACAGGCCTCTCAAAGGGAGCTATGCTCTCACCTAAGAACATCAGCTACAATGCCCAGCAGGCCAGAGAGTGCATCCACATGGTTCCAGAACGCGAGGGGAGTATCCTCACGGTCCTTCCACTTTTCCACAGCTTTGGACTGACTGCTTGCCTCGGTCTGTCTTTCCAACTGGGAGTACCAATGGTTCTTGTACCAAAATTTGCTGCCGCAGATGCCCTGTCACTCATCGAGAAGCACAAGATCACTTTCTTCCCAGGAGTACCTACGATGATGATCGCCCTGCTCAATCACGAGGACGCAACAAAGAGAGACCTCTCCTCACTTATCGCAGTGATTTCAGGAGGAGCACCCCTCCCAGTTGAGGTTGCAAAGCAGTTCAAGGAGATCACCGGTGGAGACCTCGTTGAGGGATACGGTCTGTCTGAGACGTCACCACTGGTCTGCATCAATCCCATCGGTGTCCCCGAGGTACCACCACAGATCGGCTCGATCGGTCTCCCTGCACCGGATACCTTCGTCAAGATTGTTGACACCGAGGACGCCTCGAAGAACATGCCTCTTGGAGAGGTAGGGGAAATCGCGGTAAAGGGACCACAGGTCATGGCTGGCTATTACAATAAGCCACAAGTGAATAAGCGAACAATAATAGACGGATGGTTCCTCACAGGTGATGTGGCTTACATGGACGAGAAGGGATTCACATACATCGTAGACAGGAAGAAGGACATGGTGATCGTCTCCGGGTACAACGTCTATCCGAGGGAGGTTGAAGAAGTGCTGTTCGAGCATCCATCCATCCTTGAAGCCGCAGTAGCGGGAATGACGCACCCAGTCAAGGGTGAGATTATCTCCGCATGGGTAGTTCTCAAGGAAGGTAAGGAAGCCACTGAGGAGGAGATCATCAAGTTCTGCAAGGAACGACTTGCCCCTTACAAGGCACCAAAGCAGGTTGTCTTTAGGGACGAACTTCCCAAGTCCATGATTGGAAAGGTCCTGAGAAGAAAACTTACTGAGGAGAATAATGAGTAGATCCACTCGAAATAAACCCATCCTTACACATCATATCAATTAAACAAAAATCTAGTAAAATTCGTAATACCCCTATATGTTAGTAACACGGATGATTCTCCAACTAGATATTATGCCCAAATCTAATGTGAAATCGCCAATCAATAATCTGCCGATGGTAAAAATAGACCATAATGATTATCACTAGACAGTGAGTTTACTATATGAATTTGTAAAAATTAGTCGTTGAGGATCAATATTCGATTATCTAGCACCAACTTTTGTCATTTCAACAAATTGATTTTAATTAGTTATTACCCTAATCTAGCTATAATACAATGTTGTCGCACTCTAATTGCATGAATCTAGAAGCTATCGTAGGTGAGCGCGCATACAACTGACTGTCACTCTAAGAATCAGAAGAATCGTTCAACGGAAAGTGCATGATTAAATTTTACCAATGCGCGAAAACTTTCATAACCTCATCATTATTCTACTGAATCAGCATCAGTATCTCATAAAAACTGGTTATGCATGAGTGTGTATCTCGTGTATAGCTAAGACAAACACCCACCCCTATTCATTCCTATGAAGAACAGTCTTGATAATTACAAAAAGATCTTAAAGTCATGAATGTTTATCCTAACGTCTTAATTCAGCCGTAGGATGCCAATCCACCCTTAACTGTTTCAGCGTAGATTCAATAATTAATAATATTGTCTATGACAATAGTTTACTTTCGCGTCGAATACGAATTTCGTAACATAGCGCGACGCGCACTGTACTCCATACTTCCAAAAGCAGAAAAGGGGCGGGGTGTCCACCTAACCTCAATTTCTTGTGGAAAAGTAGCTAGGTGAATAGTGAATAGCTAAAACTACATTGAAAATACCAAAATGTGAATGAAAGAACGGAGAGTGTATTCCAAAGGATTGCCGAGTCCAAGGAATACCTCATTGAACTCACGACAAAGATAACTGAGATACCAGCTCCGCCATTCAATGAGGACAGAAGAGCAGAATTTATACATAAAAAGTTCATGGAGATGGAATACACGAGTAGAATCGACTCGCTTGGAAACGTCATTGCTCATATGGACTCAATCAATAAAGAAGACATAGTCATCATTTCGGCTCACCTTGATACTGTTTTTCCAGAGGGAACAGACGTAAGTGTAAGAAGGGAGGGAGATGTTCTGTATGCTCCAGGTGTCTGCGATGACAGCAGGGGATTGGCCGTCATGCTCTACCTCGCAGAACTGGCAAAGATGGGTCTAAACTCTGAACCTGTGGGGTTGGTGTTTGTGGCCACACTTGGAGAAGAGGGTATCGGAAACCTAAGGGGTGTAAGGTATTTATTCGAGAATGAGGAGCATGCAGATCTTATCCGTCGAACTAGAGCATTTGTTACTTTGGATGGAGTAGGTATACAGTCTGTTGTGAACAGAGGAATCGGAAGCAGGAGATATAAAATTGGAATAAGTGGTCCTGGAGGACATTCATATGGAGCATTCGGTCTTGTTAACCCAGTGTATCCTCTAGGAGCACTCGTCTATAAAATATCAAAATGGGATGTACCTAAAAATCCTAGGACGACATACTCTATCGGTGAGATCCGCGGAGGTAGATCGGTTAACGCCATCCCTGACAGTGCCTACATACTATTGGATACAAGATCGGAGGTATCTGAGCAACTAGACAAGATGCAGCAAGAGATAGAGAACCTCCTCCTTGAAGTGACGGAGGAGGAAAACCGATCACGGAACAAAGAGGTACAGTACTCTATTGATATCATCGGTGATAGACCTCCAGGTGATACTTCAGAGCACTCTGATATTGTTCAGTCTGTGGTAGAAGCCAATAAAGCGCTTGGATTTCGAACAAAGTTCCTGGCCAGCTCAACAGATGCAAACATACCGATGAGTAAATCGATACCAGCAATCAGCGTAGCAAGCGTTCACAAAGCAGGTAGAGCTCACTCCCTCGATGAGTACATCGATGCAGGTGAGAGTAGTTTGAATGTTATCCGACGAAATTACTTAATACTAGAGAACATGATTGATAAATTAAAATAGAAGTAAATTGATTGTATCTGTATGAAGCGTATTGCAGTTGCTCTTATTATATTATCGCTTATGATTCTTCCCGTCGCTGCAGATGATGAAGGGGGGGTGGAAGAATTCGGACAAGGGTTAGGATCAGTATCGATCGGATTACTCTGGATTGGTGCAATTTACGTAATCGTCAGGAGGTTATATACGGCAATAAAGACCTATGACTTACTAGAAGAAGATATGCAGAAGAAAGCTAAGGAAATCTTCTTCAGGATCAGACCATATCTCTATACTATTCACGCTTGGGCATTGATAGCCAGTACCATCTTTGCTATTGTGCACGGACTATTTCTTCTCAATGAGTTGCAGTTTGTCCAGATAACCGGCATAATCGCGGCAATTGCTATGGTGTTGTCTTCAATCTCAGGTTTTCTTATTTGGAGAAAGGTTAGAGTGATATGGGCAAACAAAGAGGCACGCACACTTGTCAGGACGTCACACAAACAGTGGACTCTAACCATAATTCTACTTGTTTTCCTCTCTATTCATCTCGGGTCAAGCTAGGTGAAATCCTCCAAGATCATTGTCATCTCCGTGGCTGAAAGTATTCCCATCCGTCTATCGAAACTCATACCGTTGTCTATAATTAATGTTGCAGGAAACTGCATGGACTCATAATTCCTCTCTATGTTGAGATAGTCAAGGAAGAAGTCGTTTAACATTGACCCGTTGGTAAAGTCTAGTATCCTAACATTCTCATAGAGATCATCACTCAGTTCATTTAGCTCATTGATCTGGAGCTCGCAGAAATCACATCCACTGTGGATGAGTAGGATAACCTTCCTCTTGTCGGACTGTGACATCAGAAAGAGTTGCAGCTGCTCTTCATTCTCAATCTGAAGTTCACGAGGATAGTCGAGAATATCCACTTCCTTCGTTGGGATGAAGAAGTATATCAGTACAAGGAGGAAAGTAGAGATGACTGGGATGAGTTGATATTGTGGAAATATAATCATAAGTATTCCAGTCACCGTCCCTAGGAGGAGGACTATCTCGAAGTCTCTGTAGGTATAATAGTCACAGTTACACAGGTAGCTCTGTTTATTGAATTTACAGAACCATGCAGGCAGTGAAATATTCAGGGTTACAATGGTGAAATACGGGAAAGCAATATAGAACACAAACCGTAATACAGAAAGGCTGGACAAGAGGAAGAATACACTCAACCAGCCGCTGAGAACAGCACCGTATAGTGCATACCTCCATGCTTGGAGATTCTTTGGTCCAACAACGATGGTC
>WAMJ01000146.1 GCA_015522385.1 Candidatus Heimdallarchaeota archaeon | reverse complement strand
TTCGGATCCGATTCATCTGCTTCTGAATGGTGTTCTTCCTCCGCTTGAGGGCAGGAGGTAGTCCGTCGTGCTCGTGCTGGAGTTGTTCAAGCTGCCGGTTGAGACGACTGATCTCGTCCATGTGCCGCTCACGGTCGTCGAAGCTCATTGATTTGTACTCTGTGATGAGATATTAATGTCCAAGGGTAGAACTATAGCAATTTAGTAAATTGATGAATGGGACAGGTGAAGTCAGGAGTATAAATAAGGTTTAATCTACTGTATGGTATGAGTATAATGATTTCTGCAAAAGACCTCTACTTGGCCACACCAAAAACAAGATACTCTAGGAATATACCATCGAAGGCCACAAAGAGGGTTGTCGAAACATTCTCGCCCAGAAAAGTATTAGATTTCGGTGCAGGAAAAGGTAGGAATTCAAAATTTCTATCAGAACATGGGTTTAAAGTTGTCGCCTACGACCCTTTCCCCACAGAACAGAAGTTTTATTCACCCATTAGAATCGATTTTGATAGAACTGCACACTATGATATTGTATTAGTCAGTTTCGTCATTAATGTTTTACCCAAGGTATTCAGAGAGAAAATGATATCAGAGCTTAAATCCCTTAATGCAACGTCTATTATCATAGAATCTAGAAGTTTGTCAGAAATTGAGAGATCACGAAAACCGTCATGGAAGAGATTCGAGGATGGATTTGTTACTGGAGGAACCTATCCAACTTTTCAGAAGGGATTCAATCTCAAGGAATTACTCAATTTGGATCTGGGTACTGCAGAGATCTGGACAAAATCATCTGGATCTGTAGCAACAATTCACTATCCAGAATAGTCCCATTCTGGATATCCCTTACCATTAACTAAATAATCACATCTATCAACCATTTTCTGAAAGGTTACTTCAAGGATATCACCATCAATCTCTGAATTCCCAATTAAATTAGTTCTAACCTGAAATTTAAATTCATCGGGATAGTTTTCATAGATCATTCGCCAGTACTGGATGATTATGTCCTTTTGTCTCGTTAGTAGTTTCTCACTAGGGATCATATTGGACTTATTTGAGTTCACAGATTTGTGAGAAGGGAGAAGGTTCCAGAAATCATTATTCCTAAGAACTGAGAAAGGAATAAGATGGTCTAGAGCTAAATCTGACTCATCAGTAATAGATCTGTTTGACCACACACAGGAGAGTCTCACCGTATTCATGACTTTCTTGAAGAATTTTCTCGGTTCGTAAGTATCATGAGTATTAATGGGGTCTTCAGAGAGAACGGTCATAATATAATCTTTGCTTAGAGAACTCTTGAGGTTGTGAGTATAATTTGTCCACAAGATCAGAAGGGAGGAATTTCCGATAATAAATTCACCCATTAGTTTGAACATGGAGACGAGTTTCTTGTCGATTAAGAAACTACCAGAGAGCTTTATGACATCATCTCGACAAGTCGGGGTGTTCTTAGGAAACCTATCTTTTTGTGGCATAAATATGCTGTAATGAGTGTCAGATTTCGAGAAACCAAGATATTTCATAGGTTGATCAACGATTGTATTTCGTATCTTTTTAACTAGATCGGGGAATTGAGGAAAATCCTTAGTTATGTCTTTGTTTCTCATATAGCTGTCAAAGTATCTTGGAAGTCCTCCAATTGAAGAGTATGCAGTGGTCATAGCATGCAATAAAGGCCTGATAGCTAATTGTCTTGAATCATCACGCTCCCCACTCAGTTGGGGAATAAATTCTTCGGATTCCACAATTGGATAATAGTAAAGAATCCACTTCTCAATGATCAAGCCAAGGGGAATTATACTCTTCTCACCATCTTCAACGATGAGATGGGGATACTCCAAAGAAACTTCAACAGTTGCTCGAAGAAGGGCAAATTTATACGATGATGATTTTTTTTCGTTCTTTATCATGGTGAAGAATTCACGGAATGTTTCCTCGTCCATTATCTGAAAAATATTCAGGGAGTATATTAGTGATTCGGACATATTTACTAAACAATGGAATCTATGTTCAGCATGATCATTATGATATCTCAGAGTGAGAAAGTAACTATGTAATTAACTAGCAAGTGAGTTCTTATACCCCGTTCCCCATGCAGGCGTATGGTAGAAGTAGAGGTTCTCGGGATTGCGCAGGACGGTGGTGTACCCCACCTCGGCTGCTCATGCGCCCACTGCTCCACGTTCAGTCACAGGGTGGCCTCCCTGCTGATC
>WAMJ01000145.1 GCA_015522385.1 Candidatus Heimdallarchaeota archaeon | reverse complement strand
TATTTGTCCTTCTCGACCCTGAACTTCTCGATAAGCTTGCCTGTATCACCTATCCACCATGATCTTTTAACCATATAGTGTTCTTCCCGCCCATGATTTATCATTGTAAAACTGAGCTCCAGTTCTGTAATTTCATCATCAGCGATGTTATGCGATCTTCGGTCAAGAAGGTACTGCTGATATTCAATGTGCCTAATCTTGTGGCCACGAGATCTCTTCCCGAACAGGCAGCATTTTATTCCCTCGAAGAAAGTCGTCTTTCCACTACCATTTCTCCCACCAATCAAAATTACGGGTTTCTCACGATTGGAGACCCCAAGCTCAAAGATGTTCTCCCCCCTATAAGATCCAAAATTCCTAAGTCTGTACTGAAGAATCTTCACATCTCTTCCTCCATCATCTTGATCACCTCATTCTCTGATGCCCCATAGATTTCCTTGAATGCAGCTTCTCGGGATATATAATCCATCTCAAGTATTCGTTTTATCTTCTTGTGTATCTTAGGTCGATTGATCATACCGTAAGTAGCTCGCTCAATGTCGAGGAGTCGCATGACCAATTCGAGGTTTCCACCCTTTTCATCACATACCTCTTTAAGAACAGTATAATCAGTAATAGTGAAGTTACCGCTGTCATCTTTCTCAAGGGGGAATTGGTTTCCTGTCACCTTCTGGTAGATCTTGGGGAGACTGTCCTCCCAGTCCATTTCCTCAAATAACCACATCCTCCGAATCTCCTTCATCTCGTCCATGGTTATGAGCTGGAGGTCATTGGGAGAAATATTTCCTGGAGCATCGTTCAGCACCTTCATCTGGGCTTCCAGTAGTTTACCAAATAGCTCTTTCCTGAACTCCAACGTATAGGGTCCAAATACGATACTTTTCTGGTCTAAGTCCCTCTTTCCGGAACCGTCCTTCCGTTTGAGATTCTTCAGGGTCAACTTTCCATCCCTCCTGCGGTGACTACGTGTTTTGATCTTCATCTGTGGGATCTGGGTGTCCTTGAGCAGGTCACGGATCTCAAGCATCGGCTCCATCCATCGGTCTCCCTGCTCAATCATCGATTCAAGCGCGACATCCTTGTTGACAACTGTGCATGTCCAGCACCCGAACCTGCTGTTACCGCAGGATGGGGTAGTTGTGTCAATCACAACTGGGCATTCTCCGGAAGCCCTCTGATACATTGCACTAAGGTTCCTGTTGTTCCCACCCCACGGTGACGGATACTGGAGTAAGAAATACCACACATCGTCCGTGGACCAGTCCTCTATAGGGGTATAGACAAGAGCTCCAGGGATAGTGGAATGAGCAGAGAAGATGTCACCCGCCTTCCTTGATTTCTGGTACTCCATCACCTGTGCACGGGTCATACTTTCGGATTTCCTCACACCAAGAACCATGATAACTTCGCCGTTTTCCTCGATTTGTTCCTTGATAAATCGGTTTGCGGGTTTGATCTTCATTCGGTCGGTGCACCACCTGAATTCCTTGCTGGGAGCTGGGTACCCCCTCCCGAGTATATTGACCCAGAAGGACTGGGAGGTTTCAGGCTCGACCATGATACCTCTGAACGGTAATTTCTTGGCCTTGCTTTGGCTAGTGATTTTCCTAATTGATGTGGAAACGTGATTTACCACAACTGGAGTCTCGACAAGAGTGTTGCTGGAGATAACGTATATAGGTTTTGTTAATTTCTCGGGAGGGAGGAGCTCAAGTGCCATCCAGATAAGTTGGAGAGCACTTGTGGAGTCCTTTCCACCGCTGTATCCAATAACCCAAGGACGGTTGTCACCGAGATACACCTCCTGAATTTCCTTATACATCGTGCTGAGGGACTTGGTCTTGAACACCGATTCTAGATTCATTGGTTGCAGCATATCAGCAACATCTATTATATCATGATTAGTCAAGGAACTCCCCCTCTATATGGCCCTTCAATAATTCAAATGTCGCATTTACATTAGAAAAAGACTTTGACATGCGACCGTTGTTCATAGCTATCCCTTCCCATAGCTGTGTATTAACTTTCCTGTAATCAATTGAACCAAGACGTTTAATCTTCTCCTCCCAAGAATCTGGATGTTCACTCAGCAACCATTGACCAAGTTTCCCAAACCCATCTAACAAGACACCATGGGCGCAGGTATAGGTTCTTCGGAATTCAAGTGGGGTGATCTTATTCACGAATACCTCCTTCCACGGTTCCAAAACATCGAACAGCTTATTCCAAAACGTGGAGGCCGTGTCTTTACTTCTCTCTAGGTCTTCGCTCTTCAACAGGTAAGAATTAGCGGAGTAGACTACGGAGAGAGTGAAGAGTTTCCTGCTGCGGTTGGACAGAGAAGACTTTTCTTTCTCGATCTTGCCATCAAAAAAGGGAACCCTTGATATTACATCTAGGACTGCCCTAGATAGTGGGTTCCGGTGATCGTATAGGATACTAAGTGATTGAGTAGGTCTAACGGTATGGCGGTTTAGATCTGCGAACATCTGCTGGCTGTTTTCCAAGCCATAGTCAATGAAAAACACAACTGGAATATTCTCGAAACCTAGCTCTGGACTCTCCTCTATCACCCTCTCGATAGCTGCCCGTCGGTGCTGCCCGTCGTTTATTAGCAGCCTTGATCCGAGGGGAATAGTAAGGGTCCCGACCATATCTGCTCGCTCGTTAATAGCTGGAGATGGGATAAATTCTGGTTTTCCATCAATAGAAGCAGTGATGGCTGAAAAAATGTAGTTCTCCTTGTTGTTTAGCACGTAGTTAACCAACTTCGGAAGCCTTGACTTGTTCAGAATACGCTGGGCTCTCATCTCAGGAGGAACCTCGGGCTCATCGAATACGAAGAGTCTGGGAATATCACGTAGTTGGCACATCACCACGTAGAATTCCTTGCCAGCTTGGACGCCCCGAATGGCAGGGAAGTTTAGATTATTGCTCTGGAAGTTTTGTATTATGTGATTGGAAGTTTGCAAATCATCCTCCTCGTATGACTCATCATTTATGAATCCTTCCCCGAGTAGACCGCTGTTTTGTGCTAAAGGATCACCTGAATTATGCTTTGAGTCGTAAGAATCGTCGAAGAATTCCACAGAATTGATCATGACTGATGTATAAGAATTCCGGAGATACCTCGAAGCCGTAGACATCCAAGTTCAGCTACAATTCGATTTCAATACCAGTTGGAGTACCTGTAAATAATACCCTTAGAAGCAATTTCTCTCAAGAATTTGATTACTTCCTTTATCTCGTTTCGTTTTACTATGGTCCCTATCTCTACATTACAGGTCATTCCCGATACCGTAAGATTCGCGGACGATATAATTCCGTCAATCTGATCAACGATTATCACCTTCGCATGGAATTTAGGGTATCCATAGTCCTCGTGTTTCTTCTCTGCGATTATTTCACCTGCCCTGTTCTTGTCAAACGCGTAAAATTCAAGTTTCCCGGGACCATTTGCATGCTTTAGGTCTTTCCGCATAGCTTCCACAAATTTACTCTGACCGATGATGAGGATCTTCACTCCCCTTTTATTTGCTTGGAAAAGCAGCTTTTTGAAATCCCCAAAGGAACTGTAGGTGTAGCCGAGGAGGATGATTTCCTTCTTGGCTTTTGCAATCATTTCCTCGGTTGATGACTTAATCAGACTGTCCTCGCCATCTGGCTTAGTTACGACCACTTTCTTCTTTATGAGCTCTTCTGCCATTCTTCTTTCAAGAATGTGACCTTCGACTAGACTATGTAGGCTTGTTAGACTGCACGATGGGCCGTCCTTCAATATATCCCATAATTCCTGTTTAGTAATTCCCCTGATATCGAAGGTGAACAGTTTATCGAAGGTCAGCCAACCTTTGATACTATCCTTCTTGGATATGAGGACCTCTAGCTCATCTCGGAGTGAATTGAGTTCAGTTAATTTCAGCCTCAAAAGGACCCTTGACAGAGATTTCATCATTCTTCATCCCCATGGATATTCAAATATCCAATATCCCTACGATCAAGCATCCCAACAAGGGTTACTCTGTCCAAGTATTGATTCACTAGTTCACAGGAGGTTTCTGGAAGAAATAGGCAAGCGTGGCAAGCTGCGTGATTGTAGAATTGCCCACCATCATAACTTGTCTCGATGCAGATAGGATCAGAGGCACACCAATACATGATCTCGTTCATGCGTTCAAGGATGTTGTCTATGAGGTTGTTCCTTGCCACACGGATCAACCCACCTAGACTTCCTTCAGAATCTGCCCCTGCGGTGTAGATAAGGATTGCAGGAACAAGCTCTTTGTTGTTGATGGAAAGGGAGACATATAGCCTCTCTCGGAGAGAACTAATAGAGTAACCCACAACTTCAGACAATGCAGTAATCAATGCATGTGAAAGTGAGTGGGTGAGAATGAAGAATGGGGAAACCTGCCTGTCCTCAGCACTCCTAACGATCATGGACGCCCTTTCGTCCATGAATTTCGTTTTCCACCGGTCGAGGCGTTTGGGGTCAAGGACGAACAGAATTCCCTCACCGGAAAATTCGACACCAGGGAGGTATTCAGCAAACTGTTTATCTCGATTGACATGACAGATTGTTACCCCCGAATCATTCAAACTGCCGTCTATGATGGAAAATGCGTCTTTGACATGCTGTATACGGGTGAAACCCGTGTTGACAATGATCTCCCTGAGTTTCTTCACAAGGATAATCCTTGAGAAATATTGGGAGTGGAGGGAATTTTCGGAGGTCTCAAACTCTTCTACAATGAGATGATCTGAGTTAAGAGGAAGGTTCTCTGTTAGAGCGAGATATTCTCTTGGTCGTAAGTTGATTATATCTTTTTTCTCATCTCCTTTCAGAAGGTTCGAGATTTCTTCAGTTGTATTAAATGGAGGAAGATTGTTGTAATCTAGTACACTATTTGCCATTTTCAAGAATCCAGTATCGATCTCACCCCTAACCAGAGGAGCGATTACTTCCAACCTTGGGTCACGCACGCTGATGTCTGTAATAATCGAAAGAGCAGACTCTATTACAGAGAAATAGAGGTTGGTCGCGCCCCTTAGCAGGGGTTTTGGGTGTAAGCCACACTCGGACCAAGTGCCGAGCTCAGGCGACCTCCCATCACATTTTATCTTCTCAAGGATATTTCCGGACTCAAAAGCACGACCAAGATCCTGTCGTGAATTACACGATGTACAAGTGACAATCAGATCTTTCAACTGCGATGATTTTCCAAGAGAATATATCTTCAAGTGACTGTTCTTCTTCTTTCGGTTGTTAGATATTTTACAATCCCTGAAACCAAGATGCGCCCAGAAAATCCACGGGAAATCATTCAGGTGACCATTTTCACATGCGGTAACCAATCTAGCAGGTACAAGATTCGGAGTTCCATCCAAGTCCTTTATCTTCTTAAAGCAATCATTGCACTTGTGTGGGATATTGTTCAAATATATCCTCTTACCATCAGCATTTTTCACACGCAGGTTGTCAAGGCTATCTAGACGACGACATGAAGGACAGAATACCCATTCTGGGAAAATTCTAACCAATACATCCTGATTCTCAAGATGGGATGTATTGGTCTCGGGATCATATTTCATCTTAGGTAGTATTTTCACGATTCCTTTCAACCGAGGGAATTTACCCTTTAGGACACTAATGAGGTAGTCGTCGTGTATGAGGTATTTGTCTGGAATTTCCTCGTCACGAAATAAGAATTTTAGTGTATCATCAAATGCCCTGGGAACCACACTCACAGCCCTGAGGTCGAGGACTGCACCTGGTCCGGACTGTAATATGAACTGGGAGAGCCGAACAGTACCGGCATTTCTGAGTTTAATCAATCTTTCTAACCTCCTTAATGTCATCAATCCTCAAGTCAATTCCGGATTCCACATTTCTCAATGAATTCGGAGCTCTTTTTGGAAAGCCTGCTATAGTCGTAACCTCATCCATGTGAATCATTAGGCTGTTGCTAGATTCTGGATCCTCTTTCTTTCTCTTATTGTACTTGAGCTTGAAATTATGCTGAATTGACTTACTCTTCCACTCGTCGAAAAGATCCTCGATCCACTCCATGGTTTCATCCAACTCCAAGCTGTCAGCTTTTGAGATCCAATTTCTGAAGAAATCAAGGATTTTATCTTCTTGACTGAAATCTTCCTTCAATGCAGCAGAATCCTCATCGTTCATGCCCTCGACGGTGTGACGTACAAGACCGATAATCACTGCAGGGAGCGCACGATCCCTCACTTGTACAGAGAAAGGAGTGGAGCTCAATGGATCAACCTGTGTATTTAGGGTAGAATGATAATATTGGAACCTCTCGTAGTGGGATCGATCCCGAGGTCTTGTCCAATTGTAGAGAACGGTTACTATTCCGGGATATCGCCTCCCCACCCTTGCTGTTGCTTGGATGTACTCTGCGGTGGACTTTGGTTGGCTGACAACCACCATGTTAGAGAGCCGGGGGATGTCCACACCAACTGAGATCATGTTTGTCGCAAATAGGGAGTCTATGGGATCAGAATCTGGCGAACCAAGTTGATACTCAAGTCGCGTTAGGATCTCAGCAATTTCTGCAGCACTAAGACGACTGGTTAGCTCTTCGGGGTATACTAATTTTCTAATTTCCTTGAATTCTTCTGAGTTAGCTAATTGTTTTATCCTGTCCGGGATTACATCCACTGCTAGCATCATTGCGGACCCAAGTTCTCGAATAGAGGAGAAATATCCAACCACCGTCCAGAATGGATCTAATTCTAAATCTGAGTAAGTCTCTCGCATGTTGTATACCTTTGCCAGGTGATAGGCGATAACAGCCTTGAGTGCATTCGTAGGGCTCTTTCCCTGAGGATGGATTCCCACGTACAACCTGCCCGGTTCTTCTTCAATCGGGACTTCTTTTGCCCAGTAAATATCATTGGCGTGAAAGCCCACAGGAGGAAAAACAACACCTTCTCTCCCATAAATCCTTTGTATATGCTCAGGTGCCCGTTTAATTGTTGCTGTACTTGAGATGACCTTGGGGAGTCTACTTTTATCGTAGCTAGCTATGATGCCCTCGACCATCATCTCGTATATCCCATACATACTTCCAAGAGGTCCGTTGATAAGGTGGAGCTCGTCCTGAACAATCAAGTCAACAGAACGATACTCTGGTGATCTAAGGATACTCTGGGACTCACCGACCTTCGGCATTCTCGCAAATTTATCAACAGTTCCCAATACAATAGAGGGAGGATAGGCATACAATTGCTCATCTGTCATGTATGATGGGAATCCACCAGAGAACGGGCATTCTGTGTTCAGGCACATTATCTTCGCGGTTGGAACTCGATCAATGAACTGCTGGAAGCTCCTGTCCCCAAGCTCTCTTGTACACCAAGGACATGCTTGGAATTGCTTGACTGAAGCCCCATCAGCGTATTCGGATTCTAGTGTTTCCTTGGCTTTCTTGACATCAACTGGTGTTGTGTTATTCCCTACCCAATATCCTATCGAAAACTCCTTCTCAAGCAGATCAGGTGTACTCTTCCGAAGAATCTCCAACGAACAGATTAACGTCGATGTAATTTGGAATTGCTGCAGGGCCAACAGACGGAGTGTGTATCTGGACAATACAGCGGTACCTGCACCCCGTTCTCCATACTTTAGGCGGCGGTAGATCAGAATAAACGCCATTAGACCCATATATGCCATAGATTTTCCACCCCCAGTGGGGAACCAAAGGAGGTCTACTTCCTGTCTGCTTGATGAGTCTGGATTGACAATACCCTCTAGAGCAAAGAGGATGAACGCCATCTGGAATGGTCTCCATTTAGGTTTCTCGCCATCATTTAATCGATTGGTATAACCAGGAGAGGTCCACATTATGTACATGGTCTTGTTCATAAGTTGGAAAGCTCGATGAGCGATTTTGTCTTTCCTCAGAATTTCAATTGAACCTTTTATCCTATCGATAGAATGCTTAATATCATCAAGGTGTAATTCAGCGATCTCCTGATACCTGTCTTCAATTACTGATTTTCTCTCCCTCTTCTCTCGATACCATTGTTCATAACCCTGAAAGAATGTTTCAAGATCCGAGACTAGATTCTTGGTACTGCTTAAATGATCCATGATTATAAGGTCACTATTCTCAATCTCTGACGGTACTATCTTTTTGACCTCAAAAGTCGGGATGAATTTTGCCCTTAACCGAGTACAGTTGATATTGGAATCCCACTGGATCGAGACACCGTGACCAACTGCATAGTCCATAATTCCTTTGTGAAGAAATTCCTGGGATATCTCCTCGCGATTTCTGTAGATTGAACCCTCGAATACCGCCCAATCGCGCCTGTCAACGAACCGATGACCATTTTCCTTGAAATAGACTTCCAGATCACAGGAGAAAAGATAATTCTCGATAGACTTGCCAGACTGGAGGTTGGATATTGAAACCGTGACAATAGAGTAATTCCCAGAATAACGAACAACCTGAAGAGCACGTACATTCACAACCTCTTGCAGACTACTATACTCCCTTTTAGTACAAGATGGAATGGCTCCAAAATGCGAATCAACCGGTTCCAGATTAGTGGATCCAGAACGGTTCTGCAGTCTGTAAGTTAGGATGACAGGTACAAGAGTGTACTCGGTTGTTACCTCCCCGTCTGCCATTTCCTCAACTAACTCATGCTCAAAGTAAATTCCAGCTTTAAATACCATCTCTAAACTTTTCACTGAATCCTTCTCAACCACAAAGGTTAGACCGAAAGAGGATTGTTTCTGGAACTTCAGCATGTTAGTGGTGGTTTTCCGCTGTCCTTCTTCAGGGGAGTCTGGCCCGTTAGCATCTAGAATCTCGTTCTCGGTGTCCTCAATTGTCGAAAGACGGGGGGACAGGATTCCCGTGAAATAGCGATTATACGGATACTCGTTTATTGTGTAGTCCAAATCAGCAGTGATTTCTGGCCCAATCAGCTCTCTTTCAAGCCCCTCGACGATCTCACTCCGAATTTTCTTTATACCTTCCATGTTATCACTTCCTGATCATTATTGAATCTGAACCTACAATCCTCAGAACATTATAAATACCCGACTTGCAAATTTTCCTTTCTTTGCTATGGGGGTGTAGGACTGATGTACCAATCTTTTCCATCCTTATATCCCTTATAAGGTAGGGAAACCTCCGATGATTAAGTACGTCTATGTAAATCGTGATTAGATCGTCCCTAAATTTCTTAGACATCTCCTGTAGATCTACCTGTTCAGAATTCTGGATAATCCAACTCTTTAACTCCCGTCTGTAAAATAGTCTCAGTTCATCTGTTTTTTTGAGTTGGTGGATTAGCCGTTGTTTAGCGTAAAATTCATCGCTGTTCTTAACCAATCTAAACATCCCCATCTCATTATGATCCTCCATCAAACCAAAGGTGAGACATATGGAATTTTTTTCGAAACGAATCCATTTCTTTTGAGAGTCACAGTATTTTGGAATGTTATAATCTGGGATCTTACAATAAAATCCTTTTGAAGCACGGGTTGCACCAACATAAACAACGTTCATGGTCTCCTTTTGAAAGGATTTTTTAGGCAATGCCAATATTACCTCGGAAAACTCCTTACCCTTAGCTCGATGGATTGTACTTATTATTAACTCTCCGGGGTTCATATCTGTGAAATGTACTATCCAACGTGGGTTTTGTAGACCCTCAAGAAGATAATCTATCTTAATTAAATCTTTTCTCAGTCTTGTGATAGGTTCTCGTCTATTGTTGCAACCAGACTTCTCAACTCTCTTAAGTAGCAACCAATTCTCATCCATCTTCACTCTGTCACCAATATCTCTCGAATTCCAACGATCACGAAATTGTTTCTTGGAGATTGTATCATCCTCGAAATCAAAGAATAATTTCCCTAACCAGCATGGATACATTTTTTCTGAATTTGGCTCTAGTATCTTAACATCTAAACCCAAATCTATCAAGTTATAGTACTCCCTGTACATAATGTAGCGGTTTTTTGCAATAAGAACATCAATGTCGCGGATCTCCGTGTCCAATTCATACTTAGAAATATCGTACTTTTCCAAGAGAGTTAGATATTTGTTATATTCGGTAACTCCATTCTGAATATTCGTTCTTAGGTTAGATTCCAATTCTTGAAGCTCTTTTGATAACCTGTAGTTCTTTCCATCAAGGGTTACAGGAAGTATACCTACTATTGATTCGAGATCCAAGGAAGTGTCTTTCTTTTTTGAAAACTCAAATATCATCTGGTTTGGATCTTGGAAGATCATATTGCCTTTCATATACTTAGTGAGCAGAGTTACCAGTCGGAGTCTATCATCGACTAGATCCTGTGCTTCATCGATGAGTAAATATTGAAATTCAGAAATCAGATCCAATACTCTAGGATCCTCCTGCTCAAGTAAAGTACATAATTTTGAGATGGATTCGTTGTAGGATCTATTCTTTATCATGTTGCCAGTCTCATAAAGGAGTTTACCAGCAAACGAGTCAAAGGTGGTGATGAGGAAATTCTCAGAAGAACAGTGTCCAATCCTGTTTCTTATTGTTTCCACTGTTGTTTTTGCAAAACATAAAATCAGGATCTCCTCTGGCCGATAGAAATCGAAGTATTGGGATTCCTCTAGATCAGCCGGAAAACAGTCACAATTAAGTTCTCCAATGAGGAAACAAACCCTGTGTATTAGTACATATGTCTTTCCAATCCCAGGACGAGCATTTACCAGATAGGAGCTTAATGGATCTGCTTCTATCAAATTTAATTGAGAAACAGATGGAATTTTGTAATAGTTATTCATCATTTTCCGCACCATACTCTTTTATGATCTCATCGAGTAGGTCAATATAATCAACAAGAAATGTTGGGACATCAGTTGGCTCTGGAAAACGTTCTTTGATCGTACGAAAACCAGCTTCTGCTCTTTCATTCAGCTCTGTCATCCCTTTGGCAGTCAATCTTGTCCTCTCATCGAAATCAAGAAAATTCCCAAGCATAGTCATAATGCGTTCCTCATTGAATTCAGAGTGGTGTCTTGAGTAATAACTATAAAAGAGTAATGCCCTTATGGAGTCTGCATTCAGTTGAAGCCTTTTTGTAAAGTGGTCTACTAATTCTTCCAAATTGTCTGGTTTTTCAATAGGTTGGTTTTCTAGGATACCTATTACCGCACAGAGCCAATAGAATTCAAGTGTTGTTTCAAAACTACCCAGAGATTTCTTTTTGTTCATTCTTTGGAAATACAGTTGAGCTTCTTGTGACATTGCAAATTTCATGTGATTTTATCCTCCGGTACTTCATAATCAAAAAAGAATTTTTCATCATAGTTGAGAACTAATAGCCCTTTAGCATTTTTTCCGTCAACTCCTTCACCGCTCCTTACCACGGTAGCTTTGTTTATGTCCTGATGATCTCGAAGGAATTTCTTCAGACCCATTTTCTCCATTGAAGTAATAAATCCTATAACTTGAGAAAACTGGTTACTTAGTATCACATTAGAAAAATTATCTGCTACGCCAAGACCGAAGCTTGTAACGGGGCTGTCAATTATCAGAGGGACATTGATGTTTCCGATCTTATACATAGCATGAATGTAACTGTAAGCGGCAGCAAGTTGAGCTGCATGATTCACATCTGTCATTCTTTCTCCTGATGGATCAAGGATGGTAATCCCTTCACCTACTTTTAGGGTATGTGATCCCTTGAAATGATCTCCTCCAATAGCGTGAAGTTTAGAGAAAGAATTATTCACCTCTGTATTTATTGTTTCTAGAATTTCGCCCATTAATTTATCTATTGCAATGTTGATGGTGTCTTTAATTACCTCATAGCCCACTTCAACGGTTTTTGCTTCATCCAATTCCTTGATTTTGTTTTCAAATTTTTCTTTGACCTGTCTAAGTACCTTTAAATTCTTGCAGGACTTAATCTTTTCAATATCACGAAACGGCTCTCCATTAGCTTTCAACACTGATGAATCGAGTTTATTGCTTTTAATATAGGCCCGATTGGTTGAGGTGATATCTTCCAATTCTTTTTCCAGGTTAAATCTCTCTCTATTGAGAAAATCAATTTTACTTTCTAATTCTCTGACTTCGACCTGTAGATCTGAACCATCCTTTTCTAACATTTCGATTTTTAAGTCTTCCAACTCGGTTCTTGATCGGTTATAGGTAAGAAATGCCTCCAATATCCCCTCCCTCAATTCATCAATCGGGCCCACATCTATTTCTTCGAAGATAGATGACTGCATACTTTTAACTAAAACAAGTATCTCATCACCCAAATAATCCTGCTTGTTACGTTCAAGATGTTCTCTTTCTTTGCTACCAAGTTCACATCCGCATACACAAGTACCTGACTGGATGATTTCCTCGAAGAATGATTTCCCAACTGATTTTGGAATTTTCTTTTTCCTAATTTGTGAATAAAAAGACCTGAAATGGGGAATGTGATTGATTATTAAATGTGGGTTAAGGAGGTCATCTATTGTAGATTTTACCACTTCCTTTAGTTTACTTTCGCTTTCATGAAATTGAAATTCCAATTTTTCTATATCCTCAGATCTATTGGTACTTTTTATCAGCAAATCCTTAATTTGATCCTGAATTGATTTGGAAATATTTGATATTTCATCCAATCGAATTTCAATTTCTTCCTGTTCCTTCTCTCTTAGGGTAATGGTTTCGCGAGTAGCCGAAAGGTAGTCACGAACTTTATCTATACCTTTCCCGACTTTCCTATATTTGACACTTAAGTCATTCAAAGCATCCCTCCATACTTTGTCTAATAGAAGGTTTATCTTATTTTGATCTTTGTCTGCATTATTATTTTGTTTGTTATCATTATTTTGGTCGGAAGCAACCTCTGGAGAACCACGAACAATTGCATACAAGTAGTGAAGATTGGTAACTTGTAGAATCGAGTTCTTGACGATTTTCACGCCTTGAGATTTGTTAAGCTCTTTAGCAAGTTCTCCATTAAAGATAAATAATTCCACAAAATCCTTTTTATTTCTAAATCGATGAACAAACTCTAATGGAGGACGCCATCCGGACCTCATCCCTTTGTGCATAGGACTGGAAGTAAAGAACGAAGCAGATGGATTGTTGGGTTTAAAGTAAAAATTAATTTTAATTTCATAGATATCTCCATCAAAATTGAAAGTTACTTTGAAATATCCATGTTCAGGATCTTCTATTTCCTCACTCCCGTTATATTTAAAGTCAAGTACTTCTTCTTTGGATGGTAACGTCCCCGTGAAAACATGACGAAGTAATGTCAAAGTAGTGGTTTTACCATATCCATTCTGCATTTGGAAAAAATTATACTTACTTGGGGTCTCAAGTACCAAATGTTCAATTTTACGAATATTACTGATCTCAATCTTATTGATAGTAATATTGAAATTACTCATTCTCCTCGACAACCTCCTTACCAATCTTAATCATCATATTTCTAATCTTATTCTCACTTGCTTTTGGTCCATTTTTAATTATATAGTCAACAAAGTCTCTAAGAAGATCGTAGACAGATGGGTCATATCCTTTACTATCAACAATATTCTCAATTACTTCATATAATTTGCTCTTAATATCGATAGGTCACCATCCCCCCGTCATCGCTAAACTTGATAGCCATTCTTTCCTCAAGACATCCGCAGGTATGTGTTCTATATTACTTTTATCCTCTTCAAATATAAAATCGACAATATTAGCAATCTTTCTTTCATTGTTGGGATCGACTCTTAATACCCTACCAATCCTTTGAATTGTCTCTAATTTCTGCCGATCAGAGGAGAAGAGTACAACATTTTTTATATTTTGAATATCCACACCCTCTGCAATCATTTTGCAAGTAATCAAAAAGTCATATTCACCTTTACTAAATTGATTCAAGATTCGTTTATCCTCTCCAGATACATATATTCTGTAATTAGAGTTGAATTCTGTCACGATTTCTGCCACCATCTCTGCGAATTTTACGGTGTGACAAAATATTATACATCTGTTAAGGATGTGAGGATTCTCTCTGATGAATTGTGAAAATGGATCGAGTTTTCCAATAGATCTTTTTAGTACAGAGCTTGCCATTATGTAAGGAGCTTCTGGTGAGACCTTCCCCTCTTCTGCCAATTTCGAAAATTTCCTAAACATTTCTACCCTTTCTCGTAATTCTTCATCAGTTGGGGTATAAGAGAGAGGGTGATATCGGAATGGCACAAGTATCCTGTCATTAATTGCTTCTTTGAGTGAGTAGTAGTAAATAAGGTTATTATAAGATAATTCATCTAAAAGATCATCATTGTTTTTCACTTTGAACGGTTGGGAAACAAAGATATCAACTATGTATTGATTTCGTTTCTGAGAGTATTCCGAGAAAGGAGTAGCACTCAAACCTAACCGATACCGAATATTTTGATAAAAGCTCTGCTTCTCAATAGGCATTAAGAGATTGGTAAATTCATCCTCGGGAAGGTTATCCTTAGACCCCGATTGTTTTTTCATATTTATCATAGAATTTCGTCTCCCCATTGCAGATCCAATATTATGGACCTCATCTACAATAATCAATGTCTTTGAAAGTGCCTTTTTATTTTTGAAATACGGTATTAACTCATTGATTAATTGGTAAGTAACAAACAAAATAGAACCACGCACGTTTGCTTTGAAGAATATGACACCATTTTTTTGACCTGACAAATGGTTGAATTTTTGTTCAAATACATCAGTATATGTTGTAATTACTCTTTTCCACTGGTGAAGTAACCTTTCACTTGCAGATATTATCACTCGGTCAATTAACCCCTGATTAAACATCATTTCAATTATTGCGACTGCAGTTCGTGTTTTACCTGTTCCTGTTGCCATTGCCAAAATCCCAATTCCATCAACCTCTTCTATGAACCATTTAACTGCTGATTTCTGATGTTTCCAGAGCAAGTT
Source organism: Candidatus Heimdallarchaeota archaeon (assembly GCA_015522385.1). Next base: position 4,380 of record WAMJ01000145.1, on the reverse strand, counting down.
ATGATTAGTTATAGAGAGACTTGTAGGAGGATAAAATTTCGTCATAACTTCAGTAAGAAGCTCTGTTACATCGATAGAAGTGAATTCATCTCCAATCCCTAAAGGATCGTCAATTTGATGTTTTGATCCTGAAATTTCACTTGGATGATAAGAGATAATTTCAAGTACATGACTATAATCTTCACTGCAAATAGAATTGACGTAGAGAATTCCAGAATTATCAGCAGAATTATTTATCAAATAATGGGATATTGTGCTTTTTGTAATATAGGGAAATCCCAGTATACAGTAAGCCCTAACTCGATTATTCTGAAGTAACCATGTAACGGTCCTCAACCGTTCTTTTATTGTCTCCGAAAGATTGAGCTCCAACCATTGTGAGATTAGAGAATTGAGCTGAATGAAGTTGGGAGGAGCATCATTATTCGATAGAAAGAAAGAATATACTATATTTATGACTCTAAGATTTTCAGGAGAAACACCACGAATAATGCCAGACAATGTTAATGGATCAAAAGAGAATGCTCTTACAGATAAGTTTGTAGCATTGTGTTGCACTTCTTCGAATAGTTTTTCATTTTCATCATAAGTACTTATACTTAGACCATTGGAATTAATTATCTTGATATTATCCTCAGGAGCGGGAGGAATTATTAAGTCATGGTCTAGTGAAAAAATTTCTGCAAGGAAATCTTTTACCCGTGGTTGAATTGTCCTTGGATATTTCCACACAATATCTCTGATTAAAGATGATATAATTTCATTCTTTAGCTCTATCATTGATGATTCAACTTGATCCAGTCTGAGCTGTAGAAAGATTGTTTCTTCACTAATCAAGTTAGTTACGGATTCAAGTTTAAGGTTTAGCCGATATGGTTTCGAACATAGTGAATCGAAAGGTAAAATCTGTTCTTGGTAATAAACTTCTAAATCATCCTTGAACTCAGAAATTTTATTCGCACAGAACACCCTTCGGATTATTTCTTTCCGAATTCGAGATACAAATTTAACGAGGTCTTTTTCGGAGATTTGTTCATGAAGATATTTGAATCTTAAATTGCCTATATGTTCATCCAATTCATGAATATCAATTAACCTCCAAAACTTCTGGTAGAATGAATCGGCTTCAATTTTATCATCAATATAAATTCCGAATCTCTGCTGGTTAACGCGAAATGTACTCATAGGTAGAACATATGAGATAAATTTCATCGCAATACTAACAAGGGGTAATTTAACATCAATATTTGACTCCGATGATTCAATGTAAGTATCCAATAAACATACTAGTACTATTCGTTCTAAAGGGTCTTTTATTTGCAATAGTCTCAACATTAATCACCACACCTGCATATCTTCAATTCATGAAAGTCTATTAATAATAATCCCTTTGAATAAGCATTCATGTGTTCTCTATTTTGCAAATACAAAATGCAAACCTCAGAATAGTTTACCAAGATGTCTAGTAACTATCTGTTCTTTCTCTCTATCGGGCAATTTTAGAAAATCATGTGCGCCACCTAGAGCATATTGATTCGCTATAACCATCGCTTGCTCTAGGTCGACAAGCATAGCTGGATCTGATGTATCATGATAAGCAATTGCATGAATCAAGATTCCGTTGAATTCAAATTTCTTCTCAAACCGAGATTTAGGAATACTTCTCTTGTTTGAACCTGTAAGCTCAGATTTTATGTTACGTTTAAATCCATAGACAGTAAAGAATAAGAAGAGGTCTATATTCAATAAAGGTCTCTTTGTCAGGAAAAATGGATAACTTTCTCCATTTGTATCATCCCTAATAGATTGAATGATATCAAGTACCTCCTCATTAATTAACAACGATTGCACTAGGAATATACCTCCTGGTCATCGTATGGAACAATTATTGACCTCCGAGGAGGATCAATCTCTCCATTGTTCAGTTGAATTTGCAACCGTCTATAGGTATATGGTTCGAGCGCATTTTGGACGCCCTCTGTATATTCCGTATTAAGAACTATGAAGGTTATCTGAGTATTGGGTAATATTCTTGGAAGACTAACACAAAAATTAATCCTGTTCTCTTCGTCCAGACTTCCCAAAGGATAATCGATAATTATAGGAGCATCAAACCCAGACATTGACGACAATGCCATAATATAACTGTACGCAAGTAATTGTTTCTGCCCCTCAGAAAGATCTAGAGTGATATTAAAGTTATTCTGATAAACTTCAACCAGATAATTTTCTGTCAATAGAAGGCTGTTAAATGGGATTCTATTCATAATTTCCTTGCAGTAATAATAAATTCTGGTTTGCAATTCTCCCCTCAACCCTTCGTGAATACTGGTAATGAATCTGTTGAATTCATTAATAGTATTATGGAAATTTGTTATAGCGAGAGGGGCAGTATCATCTTTTCTCGTTATAGAATATATTCTATTTATTGTAGCTTCATTATTAGAAATTTTCTTTCTAATTCTTTCAAGTTCATCCTTATAATTATCTATAGAATTCTCCACACTTCTAATTTCCGTCCTTATTTCTTTCCTTGATCTTTCAAGTTGATTGTATTTTATGTCATCGAGACCACTGATAGCCTTATCGATGTCAGAAATCTTTTTCTTTAAGCTAGCTATCTCATCCATAAAAGATTTTAGCCTACGTTCATGTTCAGCAAAGTCTAATATTTCTGGTTCCTTAACTTCTTGATCTATTGTCTGTAAGTAATTTTTTTGTATTGATTTTGTAAAAATCATCTCCTCTTTGCCTTTAATCAATGAATACAATTCATTGAACTTTTCTTCAGTGATATCCCTACCGCAAATACAAGTATTCATCTGGGAAATCTGATCCATAAGTTCTTCCGTAATGGAAAATCCCAATGGTTTAGAGAAGGTCTCTGCTTCAAATATAATTCTTTTTACCTGTTTAATTAGCGCTTTCTTGGGATAAAGCGTGATTAATTTGAATTTATAGGATATGTTCTCATCTTCAATTTTCTCTCCCAACAATCGAATTTCCTTCTCAAAACTTAGTTTATCTTGGGACAGTTTTTGTAGATTAATATCACCATATTCTTTAATTTCCTTCTCAATTTCATCACGGTCGATAAATAATTTATGGAGTTCCTTGGAGGCCTTTGATTTCTTCCTTTCTAATTCTTTTATCTTCAACGTAAGGTCTCTATTTTGAGATTCTAGTTTAGCTATCTTACTTACGTTCTTATTGTTATCTTTAACCTCATTCAGGATCTTGGATTGAGCTTCTTTCATTATTTCTTTGACATATTTTAATGTATTAAGATCGATTAGAGCAGATATTGTTTCAATATTGTTCTGTTTATTGAGCAAGATTTCATCTACATTCTCACCATCAAATAGAAAATAATTGTAAATTTCACGAGGTAGTATTGTATCAATAAAATCAGAATGTTCAGATTTAGGAATTTCTCGCACAGATTTGTTTTCAGGAACGACAAGAATTGATAAATTAGATTTTCGACTTTTCCATTCCCCTTGATGTTTGAAGTATTCTTTCGTTCTAGTTAATACAATTCTCTCGTTACTATTACGAATTTCCACGATTACCTTAGTAGTCTCGATGTCATCCTTAGATGTTTCAAGAACATGATTATGAATGAGGTTTTTTGAACTACCATTATCTCCAAATTTCAATTCTACATCATAAAGAACCCACCCTAGTGCGTATAAGATGGTTGTCTTTCCAAAACCATTACCACCTTTAATTATGTTCATGTTTTTTCCAAGGGAATATCCAAGGTCAATTTCAACTGTGCCCAGAAATTGTCTGTAATTGACGAATGTTATTTTATCAATATACCATCGATAATCATTATTTGAATCAAAGAGATATTCAATTGGATTTTCAAATGGTAAACCATCCCCTTCAATTTCTCCATACTGAGTGGTTAAATCAGTCATCCGTGATATGGCATTTGTAGTGAATTCCATCGCTGGTTGATCAACACTACCTAGTTTAATTCGAGAGTGCATGTCACTCTTAATAACATCGGATAATATATCATGGATATACCTAGCAATTATATTATCTTCTGGGAGATCACTATAATATTCAAGTAGCCAGTTCTTACTGCTCCCCATCTGTTATAATTGGATAATACGGTATTATAAAGGTTATCTGCCTACAATTATCTATCGAACAAATTAATTCATAAACATGGCAAAAGCATCCACTTCTGAAGATCTCTCTCATTTTCAATATCATAGCAAGTGAGTTCTTATACCCCGTTCCCCATGCAGGCGTATGGTAGAAGTAGAGGTTCTCGGGATTGCGCAGGACGGTGGTGTACCCCACCTCGGCTGCTCATGCGCCCACTGCTCCACGTTCAGTCACAGGGTGGCCTCCCTGCTGATC
>WAMJ01000144.1 GCA_015522385.1 Candidatus Heimdallarchaeota archaeon | reverse complement strand
GGAAGTGCGTCTTGAGCTGCTCGAATATTGACCGACAACTGGGTCTTGCGAGGGCTATGAACAGTAGTTCGTGGGACTTCAGCTCAACAGATGTGAATTCTCTTAAACTTGGGACAAGCTCCTTCTCGATCTTGTCCATCGTCATGAGTAGCCCATCTAGTTGGTTGAGATATCTGTCAATTTTGTCCGTGGTTCGGGTGTTCTCGGGCGGTACTTCCTCCCTTTCCATTTGCAGTAGTTCAATGAGTCGCTTGACGTTGCGCCGAAGGCCAACTGCATTGAACTGCAGTTTCTTGATCATTCAGGTTCTCTCCGTGCAGATACTTTCTTTACCTTTGTGAGTCCATGGTAGACAATCGCCCAGAAATGACCTGTGATTGGAAATCATTTCGGGGTCTGAACCCAAAGTTTGTATTGTGCGTCTAATGGGTTGACTGTATGCTAGGAATTGGTGAAAAAATCCCCGAGTTCGACCGCCCTGCTGCGTTTCCCGGGAGGACTGGGACGATCATGTCCGAAGATCTGAAGGGTGTGTGGACAATACTCTTTTTCTACCCCGAGGACTTCAGCTTCATCTGCCCAACAGAGGTCACTGGGTACAACTCCCATATTAAGGAGGTGGAAGAGCTAGGAGGTCGTATCATAGGTGTCTCTACGGATTCGGTCGATACGCACTCTGCGTGGATCAAGGAACTGGATATCTCTTACCCTCTCATATCTGACGAGGACAAGAGTCTCTCGAAGGCATTCGGTGTTCTCGACGAGAGTGACGGGAGGGCGAATAGGGCGACCTTCATAATTGGACCCGACTTGGGGATACACTTTGTCATGGTTACCTCCCGCAATATCGGGAGATCTGTCACCGAGACCATGAGGATCCTCATGGCGATCAAGACGGGTGACAGCTGTCCTGCTGACTGGAACCCTCTGGAGGAGAAATAAGTGCCTGACGACGGTCTGGAACCAGTTGAGAAGTCCAAGGCGAGGATTGAGATCAAGGGGAAGACCCGTGATCTAGTCTTCGGTATGCAGGATGGATTGATCTCTATCCTTGGACTCGTTGCAGGTGTGTACGGTGCCTACGCCAACCATGGTCTGGTGGTCGTCATCACGGGTGTGACAGGTGCTATAGCAGCTGCGATCTCGATGGCAGTAGGGTCTTTGCTCTCATCAGAAGCGGAGAGAGATTTGCTTATAGCCGAGATAGAGGAAGCAAGGAAGCTCTTCGAGGAGAAGCCCTATCTCGCTCAAGAGAGCCTTCTTCACAAGTTCATAGATGCAGGGCTTGACAAACCTAGTGCCTACACCGCGGTGAAGACACTTTCCCAGAATGAGGAGGTTCTCTTCGACAACTTCCGGAACTCCATCCTCGATCTTCCGGCGGTGGAGAAGGAGAACCCATACGTGAACGCAACTGTGATGTTCTTCGCATTTATCCTCGGGTCTCTCTTCCCCATTCTCCCTTTTATCTTTCTGACAGGGCAGGTGGCATACTACACCGCGCTGATCTCGACAGGTAGTGCACTCTTCACCCTCGGGACTCTCAAAGGGTACTTCGCCAAAGAGAATGCTTTGAAGTCCGGTCTGAAATTTTTCACGATTGCTGTGATAGCCGGAGTCTCCAGTGAGTTCGCAGGGACTATTGTAGGGGATCTCCTGACCAGCTTCCTTTCATAATGCTCCTGCCATATAAATGGGTTTAACTGTTCATCAATTCGCACCACAGAAAATATCAGTCTTGCATATAATTTACAAATATCTTTTTCTTTGCATCAACAAGATAATGATGAGCGGTGTGAAAAACAAGGTGATATCCACGAGGAACGAAAGATTTCTCTGTGTCGTTCCCAGTGCAGAGACTGTTTTGTTTTCATATACATATCCAGCAATTTGGACGATATTATCGAATGAGTATGACCCGTAGTCAGCGACGATACTTCCTTCTGTCCTGAAGTAGTTCAGGACGCCAGTGGAGGCATTGTACCTTAACTCTTTGCGGAAAGATGGATATCTACTCCCCGTTCCAATAGGCTCGTCCTTGTCAGCCCACGATTCTTGGAGAATAAACTCTCCATCCAAGATCCCAGCATTGATTGAGTAAGTACTCTTCTCAGACGCTGTCTCAGGTACATCCTCGGTGAGAGTGTTAATCTGAACATCCCAGTCTGTTGTGGTGATAAGATTCCCCAATCCTACGATATCGTTCTGTTGGAACTCGGTTCCGTTTATTTGGAATAGAAGTGGGATGTAAGCTTTTGAAGGTTGATCCCCGGACGGGAGTGTGACGAGAGGCTCTCCCATTACCCGGATGCTGTAATTTCCACCTGGAGGAATAACATAACTCGTCCTGTTTTCTATTCGAGAATTAAGTCTACCTCTCTCATTTTTATCATCCCACTTCACTACCTCGAAGGTATACTCTTCCCCGATTGAAACTCCAATCTCTATAGCGGAGGATGGGATAGATATACTAAAGATTAGGATCAGTAATAGAAGCCTTCTCATACACATACTATACTATCTTCTAATTATAAGTGAGTAAGGTGAAATTTTTTTCTGATATAGCCAAGACTATTGTAGACTAGGATTTTCTTTTGTGGAACCTTCTTGCTATCACTGCAGAGGCAAACAGTACGAGTACAACAATCTCCACCATAAGTGGGGTCTCCACACTGCTTGTGTTATCGAGGATGGATGATATTGTGGAGGTGATTGTTTCCGTTACCTGTGATGTTGTCACAACGGTCTCGGTCTCGGTCTCTGTGATCGTGTTGGTAAAGGTTGTGGAAATCGTCGGCTGTTCGGTCGTGGTAGGCTCTACCAACATGGCAGAGACCTCATATGTCATCGGACTCTCACCAAACTCATTGAAAGCAGAGACGACGTAGTAGTATGTCGTGTTCTGTAAGACATCGGTGTCGATGTAGGTCTCTGTATCCGTCGTTGCGATCAGGGTATATCCCGATCCACTGGTGAGAGTTCTGTACACTTTGTAGGAGATGGGCGTTCCTCCTTTGTCACTAGGTTCATCCCACGACAAAGTTATCTGTGAAGTGTCTGAGTTAGAATATAAGACAGATGGTGCTTCTGGTGCAGAGACCAAACCTCCATCTGTAATTGTCCACGAATAGTTGTCTATGAGGGACTGCCTTGCAGTGGATGCTGCAGTACTGTAGTGGATGTCGATAGCACCGAAGATAACGTTAGACCGTAGAGATTGGCTTGCCCATCCGTTGAGTGTGGCATCATAATTCTGGTAACCCATTCCACTTCTGTCGAGCATCTGTGAGGCATCAGTAGCTGAGGTCATGTCCCAATTTGCAAGCGACTGATTGAATGACTTCGCTTCCTTAAACACTAACGTAAAATCACCCACTTTACCAACATTCCATGAGTCAAGTGGTTGGTTGAAGCTAGTTGCCCCTTGGAACATACTACCCATAGATATGACGTTGGAGACGTCCCAGTTTGTCATGGGTTGATTGTATGCCTCCGCATTGGCAAACATTCTGCTTATGTAAACTACGGATACATTCCATGTATTCAACGACTGGTTGAAGACAGTAGCACCATCGAACATCCTGATCATAGAACTGACGGATGATACATCCCACATACCAATCGGCTGATTGAAGCTTGAAGCACCATAGAACATCTGATATGTGTCCGTGATCTTGGACATGTCCCAGCTACTCAGGGGCTGATTAAAAGAGGACGCCTGCTTGAACATGGTTCTTGTCTGTGTCAATGAGGTGATATCCCACAACTCAATAGAGCTGTTGAATGAAGAGGCACCGGAGAATATGCCGTTCATACTCGTCACTGAGGACACATCCCAAGATCCTATATCTTGATTGAATGCAGTAGCACCCTCGAACATATTTGCCATAGATGTGACCGAGGACACATCCCAGTTGCCAATGCTCTGGTTGAAAGAGGTGGCTCCACCGAACATCGATGCCATAGATGTGACCGAGGACACATTCCAGTTGTTAAGTGGCTGATTGAAAGTACCTGCATAAGCGAACATTGAACTCATATCAGTCACTGAGGACGTATTCCAGTTATTCACTTGTCCATTGAAGGCGGCTGCATATCTGAACATATTGGACATCGTGGTCACCGAGGAGGTGTCCCAGTCTGCTAGGTTCTGATTAAATGACCTAGCATCTTCAAACATCGATGCCATGTTGGTAATAGTAGACATATTCCATGAATTCAGATTACCGCTTGTACCAATACCACTGCTTCTAAATGCTCTATTCATAGTTGTAGTTCCTGAGAGATCTGGTGCGTCGGTAGCTGTTATATCCAGATTATTTGTAAATTCGAAATATGATCCACTATTCCCCAACTTCAGATCCCCCCACTGGGAAATTTCAATTAATTTCTGTGGATCCCCTCCACTTCCGAATGACCATCCCTCTATCGTTCCCGAAATAGTAACTGTATAATTTCCTGCAGAACTGTAGGTGTGGGTCACTTCTGGTTGATTCCATGCAGTAATAGTATCACTAGTGGAATCTCCCCAGTCTACGTTGAAGTTATAAGTTCCACTGCTCTCAAGAGGTAACGAGATCTGTGTGTTACCAGTATTCCCGGATTGAGTAGTGTCCCATTTGGAGATAAATGGTGTCGCTTGTAATTCTAGATTACCCGTCGTGTTGATATTTACTAGTGCTGGTACCAGAAGGAGTAATACCAAGTACCATGTTCTTTTCTTCATATAGATTCACCATTGAATATAGAATCATAACGATGATCACAAAAAGTTTCGATCATATCGCATAATGCTATATTTAATACTTGATCAAAAAAAACTTCTATTTATTGGTATGCAGATAACGATGAAAAATAATCATGCACGTAATACTATACTAAAATTATATTTCGGGTGATGTACTGTGAATATTTGACTGTGGTGATCAAAGATGTATAGTGAAAAAATAAACAAAATTCTTTGGTATGTAAAGTTTTCACTCTATGTGGGGGTGAATACTCCCCACTTCCGAAGGTCTATATTTTAGTGCTACGTCAGTAAGACATGTCCAAAGTGATTATTCTCTTAGCTCTTCTTATACCTCATGGTTTTACAGGTGGAAACTGGACGGAGATAGACACTACAACTCCTCCTGCCAGATTCCACCATGGGATGACTTATGACTCACTGCGGGGACGTATCGTCCTCTACGGGGGCAATGTAGATGGAACCATCTCAGATTCTACCTGGGAGTTCGATGTCTCAACCCAGACATGGGAAATTGTAAATACAGGTGATTCACCCCCTGGGCTCAATTACCATGCAATGGTGTATGACGAGGAAAACAAGGTTGTCGTACTCTTTGGAGGAGTGAACGACAAGAGCGTACCCACCAACGGTACGTGGGTATATGACGGATCAAGCTGGGTGAATATGAGACCTTCCAAAGCCCCAAGTATTAGGAGGGGACACTCGATGGTCTACGACATTACATCCAAGCAGATTATCCTCTTCGGGGGGATAGCTATGAAGGACGGTATTCTAAAGCCTGTTTCCGACACATGGGTGTACAACTACCGGAGCAATACATGGAAAGAACTGAATGTCACAAAATCTCCATCACCTAGGCACACTGCCGCTATGACCTACGACCCGGTACGATCAAGGGTTGTTCTTTACGGGGGAAATGTGGGCTATCACTCCGGTCATAATGGAGACACATGGACATTTGATCCCTTAACACAGAAGTGGGAGGAACAGTATCCAGAAGAGATACCGACACCTCTTCGTGGTGATTTCGACATGGTGTACAATCCACTGATTGATGGATACATCCTCTTCGGTGGGAACAACAAGACGAACTACTTCGGAGACACATGGTTCTTGGATCCGTCTTTCAAAACTTGGGTACAGATAGACTCCTCTGGGCCCAAAGGTAGGGGGAGTGATCAGTCACTGGTGGCAGTAGGTAACGACATCTATCTTTATGGAGGATTCGACGAGAAGCAGGGACTTGATGACATGTGGGTGTTCCGTCCAGATATCACATCTACAACATCTGAGAGCTCAGATACAAAACCTGCATCATCCGAGAGTACAAGTAAAGAGGTGTACTTTATGCCTCTCCTCTCCCCGCTGGCTATGCTCGTGATAAGGCGGAGATCTCGTCGTACCTGAAACAAGAGGTTATGTGATCATTCACCATTCCTGTAGCCTGCATAAAAGCGTAGCAGATTGTGGGACCCACAAACTTGAAGCCCTCTTTTTTCAATATCCTACTCATCCTCCTTGATCTCTCGGTCTGGGCTGGGACATCGGACAGAGATTTGAATCTGTTCGTTGTATCTGGAGCAATAGCCCATATGAAGGAGTCGAAGGATCCGTGCTCCTCCCTCACCTTGAGGAAAGCCTTTGCATTGGATATAAATGCTCTAACCTTAAGTCTGTTCCTGACTATCCTCCTGTCCTGTAGCAAAGAATCTATCTTCACTTCGTCATAACCTGCGATCTTCCTCGCGTCGAATTGGTCGAAGAGCATCCTGTAATTCTCCCGTTTGTGAAGAATTGTTCTCCACGAAAGTCCAGCTTGTGCACCTTCGAGACAGAGAAATTCGAATAACTTCTGATCATCGTGGAGTGGCACTCCCCACTCCTTGTCGTGGTACTGTATCATGAATGGATCAGTACCAGTCCACTCGCATCTGTCCATAGGGTGATCTTGGAGGTCTTATTTTAAGGGTTGAGAAAATAAAAATTCTACTGCACAGAGGCTCTGCACATATCGGTCGTGGTCACTTACCACCAGTGTCCTCATATTGAATGACCAAAGTCATTCCTAATCCCGCAGAAATCTGTGACCAAGGTGATCATCCTAGAGAAACGGGAGACATAAGTCCTTACCTGTCCAACCCCAGTTAGGACATTCCCCCCAAAAATATGTGAATTGCCTCTGGCAGTGTGAATGCCATCACCCCCAATGGTCTGCGATGAAAAGAGATAGCTAGAAAACGGATTCTTTTCGGAGCAGAGAGAGTACCCGCCCAGACAGTTGTCCCCTCCTATCCCGTGCCTTTTAGGGTACGAGCCATTTAGTCTGAATGGGAGGGTACGTCTCACACAAATTGATTCTCATAGTTCGTATAATACTCCTTGGTGCAATTTTTTGGCTACAGACAAATTCTGTAGATATACATTAGAGCTGATATCTGATTAACTTGTTGGAATGAAATAATGCCATAATCAAGAGAGGGTGATACGGTAATAGTAAATTATTCACAGAAATCTTTATGTATTCATATCATCACCATATAATGTATCTGTTCAGCGGATTTTTTCCAAAGGGAAAAATTCTTAATTGATATGGCGTAGGTGACAATCGCTGCAAATCAAGAATATAGACCAGATAATTTCCTCTGCATTAAGAGAGGAACAGATCTCGGTAAAGACTTATCCTGAAATTCAAAATGCATTTGTGATGAAGTTGCAGGTATTCCACCCTTTTACTCTCCTACACCTGAGCAGTATAAAACCCATGGGGTCTTATGTCGGTGGAGTACGATCCTCCATAAATCCGCTGGGTCGGAACATATCCGGAGACACATACACGTTGACCATTGACGTGAAGTACTACACGAACAGGGATCTGCTTCGTCTGATTCTTGCGAAGGAACTCTGGTACCTCGTCTTCAGGGACTATCTCGAGGAAGACACCGCGGATGACATCTCCTACGCGATGGTCTGGGATAGTGTCGAGGATGGAGAGACTCGTAGGGACTTTGTGAGATTCTGGTCAGAAGCCCATCCTGGAAGGAGGGAAATTGACCGAAACACCAGGCTGAACCTGAAGGGGTTCGTTGAAATACAGAGGAGAGGAAAAGAAGGTAGCTTCAAGAGTGACATCCTCAGGGATGCAGTAAAGATCAAGCCAAGGATGAATCGGGTGGCTTCTCAAAGTTTTGTTTATGGATCTGTGAAGATAAATCTCTCCGTTCTAACTACTTCAGACCTGAAGGTTTGGGAGGCTCTCGTCAACAATCCCCAGTGGGATAGGTCTTCAGCGTTAAGAGCGAGTGGAGTCTCGGAACCCACTTTTCAGAAAGCGAAGAAGAAGCTCCTCTACCTTAAGCTTCTCTCCAGTCACAGGGAATTCTCAGAGAGCCGGTTGGGGATGAGGAGTGTTATCGCGGTATATCCAACCTCGGATCTGAAGAATCAGAACTGGCCTAAATTCCCAATCGTCCCGCGGTCATACGTCTTCGCCAATAACCTACGGATGAAGTACGTGAACTTCCTCACACCACACAAAATGAGATCAATCAGGGAGTGGAGCCAGAAACTGAAATTCAACAATGCAATAATTGGTGTGGAGAGGGAAGACCTAAGGTATAGGCGGATGTCTCCTTCTAATTACGATCTAGCACGGCAAAATTGGACACTCCAGCGAAAATCATTATACTTCGGGACCATCGGAGAGAAGATTGAACTAGACTTTCAGCAGAGGAAGATCCTCATAGAGATGTTCCGCAACGATTTCATAAAGGAAGACATCTACAAGAAACTGGGGTCTAATCGGAACAAGGTATTCAGGACGATATCTGAGCTTGAGAAAGGGGGTGCCCTCTGGAGACAGTACCAGATGACATTTCTCACAACTATGGAACGGATTCTTGTGGTGAATGAGATGGAGGCAGATCAGTATATTCAGTTCCTCGAGAGATATGCAGCTCTGGTACCCTATGCATGGATGTCATTCATCGAGACTCCAGACGGACAGCACTCGTATATGGTGGGTGTGATGGGTCTTCCCCCCTCGTACTCACGAGGAATGATCAAGGACATGTTCACATGGTACGAAGATATATGGGTCATGAACATGGTATCCAGTGCTAATATCTACCCCAACGTCTACCTGAGACCAAGAGCCAAGGACTGGAGGATGAATCCATTGACCACAGACTTGCCCTAGAAACACTTATTAGGAAATCCCGGGATTCCTGTATTTGGAGAGCGGCGACATAACCCGACTAGTCGCCGGGCTAGTCGCCTAGCGGGTAGCCTTACTCTCCACCCGTGGGGGATTATATGATCTCTATCTACCTAATACGACCATTCACTGTAGAACTCGGAGAAGTGAGGAAACTCACCAGTCTCCTCAAACGAAACAAACTGAATCTACCTGGGGTTAAAAAGCTGGAGCAGAATGTCCTCAAGGAGGAAGAGGTACATTTGGAAAACAGCTACTGTCGGAACACAGGGATTGATGTACCTTCGAACATACCCTATGTCGGTCTGCTTAAGGGTATGGCAGGAAATCACCGTTTTCATATCCGAGAGTCCGGAATCTGCTCCTTCATCTCGGTTTACACGGTCAATGACACTCTCTCTGCCCCTGAACTGGCCACCAAGATGCACCAGTTGGAGAGGGAGCAGAAGAGGGTGTCAATCAGTGAGGTACTCAGCTCTATATCCAAGAAACTGGAGGTCAATAAAGGATACTTTAAGCCCGGAAAGACTCTATTCCTAGTGCACCTTGACCGTGACATGAAGTATGTCCAGAGCATAGCTAGTCATTTCGGTGTGGGTAAGAGATTTGTGGGTGAGGTGCTGGTCAATCAGGTACGGTTCGTGTCCAAGCCTCTCTATGTTTTGAGTACTTCTAATGGGGTTAAACCTCAGTCCCGAAAAATTTTAAGGCGGAGAATAATCCATGGGATCGTTCTGGCTCACGGTATTAACCAGTTCATCATGAGGGCAGGAAGGGACTTTAAGGAGATGGATCGTGATAGATGGGATATTCTACTTAACTGCTGGAATCCTCTGATGCTTAGTGGTCGAGGTAACATAGATTCACCGCTTACCTCCCTCGCTCAGGCGTGGTTCAACAGGACATCCAAAATCCTCGACCTTCGCCGAAGGTTCAGGGATCTGCTCATCGATTACCTTGCACACACCGATACATCTGCATATCAGATGCTCAACATCGTCTCAGCGTTAAGGACCTTAAAGATCAATGTAGCTCCGAGGATACTCCCTGCAATAGGGCACTCCACGCTCTCGATGGATGAGGATGAATCCAAGATCTACACAATTCTAAGGGACAGATTTAATGCCGTGAAACAGGACATCACCACGTCTAACTACCCCTATGGTGCGGGAATGCTAAGGAGTGAGATAGTGAGAGAATTGGGTATGAAGCCAGGGAGGAAGAACATTAGTGTAACCAATGCCCTAGATCGTCTTGTGAGGAAGTACCTGATTAATGAAGAACCTTACCACGGACCTGGTCGTGGTAAGAACAATAAGATATACTCTCTGAGATTGAAGGAGTATGAGTACAAGAGTGAAATGGTGGAATATATTAAACAGAAACTACCTGAAGAACTTGATGATATACCGATTGATATCGGCTGGTTTAAGGACTCTGCGGTGGAATAGGTGGTTCGTACCCGTCCCCGAATTCGTCACCGTCTCCGAAGAGTCGGATGACCATTCCTGTTGCCGCGAGCTTAAGCCAAAAGAGCTTCAGTGATATTGTTGATAGTATTGTTGCTATCATGGTATCCTGATATCACAGGACAAATTACCAGTGCATTTTTTCCCAGAGGGTTCAAGAATAAGAATTTGATCTACAGTCAATGAGGTGATGAAATAGAGGTGTTTACATTTCTAAAATCAATGGAAAAATTCTGCTATTGTGAAATATTGGATTCTAGTGTTCGAAATTGATGTAGACATGCTGTATGATGTGTCTATGAGAGCACGAGGATCAGTCCAATTATAGAGATTATTGTGCCGGTGACGATCTTGACAGTGACCTTCTCTTTGAGCCAGAATATCGCCAATGGTAGAGCGAAGAGGGGTCCTAGGCTGGTTAACACCGCGGTCATCCCCGCTCCTAGGGTCTGTGCACTGAGCACGAGGAAGTAAGAGGAGATGTAGGTTCCGAGGAACCCTGTGACTGCCATGATCCACATGAACCTACGGTCTAGATCGAGGGTTTTGCGTTTGATTGGTGACCTGCTGATTGTGAATAGCAATACTGCAGCAGAAGGTAGACGGATGCTATTGGCCACAATGGCGTCCACCTCTACAGAAGCGTACGTGACTGCCAAGACTCCTGCTGCGTAGAGCACTAAAGCCATAATTGCGTAGATGAAACCCACGACCCTAAGTTCGTGGGGATTTTCCTCCTCATGTGTGCTGAGGAGTACCACACCCAAGATAATCGTGACCGTTCCTACAATGAAGAGGGGTGTGACTGGTTCGCTCAAGAAGACGAATGCCATCACGATCGTCAGGAGGGGGTAGAGATTCACAATAGGTGTGGCTATCTTGACTCCTATGATCTCTTGGGAGGCGAAGTACGAGCTGTCTCCAAGTACTACATTGAAGACCACTGACAAAACCAGGAGAACGACCGTCCACAGGGAGAGCGTGAAAACATCTGCTATCACACCCGTTACCACTGCATGTACGATGAAGAGAACCGCTCCTACTGATGTCCTGAAAAAGTTAAGCTTCAGTGCACTTCCGTATGGGGACAGGTGCTTCATGATCACGCTACTTATGGCAAATGTTGCAGCTGCAATCAATGGGTACATGAATTCGTACACATTAGAGCTCCTGATCGTCTATTGAAAAATTAGATGGTGGGAGCTATTCCAGAAGGTCTTTATGGCCGAATCATCACACAGGATCTGTGGAAGATCTGATAGCTATCCAGATCAACGGGCCGGACGAACCCGGAATATTCACCCAGCTCTGTAACTTCTTCGCAGAGCGGAACATCAACATAGAGGATGTCTCACAGAGTGTTTTGCAGGGATACCTGTCGATAACCTTCATAGTCAATATCGCCCGAGCAACACTAAATGTGGACAGGATGAGCCTTGAGATCAAGAAGCTCTGCAGGGCGATGAACGTCTCCGCTTCGGTGTTTCCCTACAAGGAGGGTTACAGACCTTCGAAGAAGTTGCTGTATATCTTCACGATGATGGGAAAGGACAGATCTGGTATCCTTAGCAGGATATCCGAGAACCTCTCCAAGAACAACGCGAACATCGAGACGATCAAGCTGAGATCCCGTCAGGGCTGGATCTTCACCCAACTCATCCTCGACCTTAGCGGTGTAGGAGACATCGAGACTATGCGAAATGAGCTTAGAATGATCTGCGAGGACCTTGAGCTCTCCGTGTCACTGCAGGTGGAGAGGAAGTACAGGGTAAACAAGAAGCTGGTCGTCTTTGATATGGACTCGACCTTGGTAACAGGTGAGACCATCGTGGATGTTGCACGCAGGATCGGGAAAGAGAAGGAGATGCACGAAGCGACCGAACTGGCCATGTCCAGTGACATGGACTTCAAGGACTCCCTACGCAGCAGGTCAAAACTCCTTACCGGAGTGGAAGAGGAACTCCTCATGCAGGTTGCTGCAGAACTCAAGATCACACCTGGTGCAGATGCACTTGTGAATAAGCTCAAAAATCAAGGATACAGAATTGCACTCATCTCCTCTGGATTCTCCTACTTCACAGATGTGGTTAAGGAAAGATTAGGGCTAGACTACTCCTTCGGAAACACTCTGGAGATCAGGGATGGGAGAGTCACTGGAAATGTCGTCGGGGAGATCATCGACGGTGAGGGTAAGTGGCAGATCATCTCGGACCTCTGCGAGGAGCTAGGTATCGACCAGCAGGAGGTTGTGACCATCGGCGATGGTTCAAATGACAGGGTGATGCTTCATCGCTCCGGCTTGGGGATTGGTCTGAACTCTAAAGAGATCGCCTCAAGGGTTGCCGATGGAAAGGTCACAATAGAGGACGTGGAGATGATTCTTCTCCTCCTCGGTCTATCTGAGACTGACATAGATAGTTTCTTCGACTAGATCGTCACCAACTTGATATGGGAGACGCTATGATCAGTCGGTCGTAACTGAAGCTCCTTCTTCATTATCAACTGGGTACAGATCATCTTGAGATGCTGTCTGCTTCTTCATCCTGGTCAACCTCCAAAGGAACAGGGCAGCGAGGACGAACCAGATCGCAGCGATATTTACCACGATTACCGGAGAGTATGTCTTGAGCAGGTACCCCGTGAAGATCGGTGAGACGATGAGCAGACCGAAGTTATTCACTGAAGCGAATAGTGCGAACATGCTGGACGAGACCTCTACTGGGGAATACTCCATGGTGATCTTACTTATCACTGCTGTTCCCGCGGTCATAATCATGCCCAGACCGAAGAAGAAACCACTGAGAAACACTTGGTCTGTGGATATGACTATGAGTGGTGACCACAGTACTGCCAGAATTTCCAGAGCAATTAGCATTTTCTCCGAAGACCAGCTTACCAACTTGTCAGTTGCGCCAATGAGAAAAGCACCGAGAACATTACCGATAAAGTAGAAGGTGGTAATATTACGTATCTGATCATCGGAGAAGCCGTAGTTGTCAAGCACTACACTCGCGAAAGTATACATCACCTGACCTGCTCCCATAAGGGCTGAAATGAGGAGGATGTACTTGGTCTGAGGGATGCCAAATGCCTTCTTGAACCCCTTGATCGTTCCTGCGTGGTTAGTGACTGGCAGATTCGATAGACCGAGTGCTGAGAGTGTTGTAATAAAGAATACTCCTGCTGCTATCTGGTAGATCAGTATATAGTCGTTTGAGGCCACAAGGGTCAATGAAATAAGAGACGCAAATATTGTCCCTATACCCCTTCCTGACCACGCAGCACTCTGCATGATCTGCTGGTGGGCCTCGGGTGTGATGTCCACGACATATCCGTCTAACACTGTATCCGCAAATGCTGCAAGTGTCGATATCACGAACAGAACTCCGAGATACATTGAATTGAACTCGGTAAGGGTTGTGAAGTAGAGCCAGAGGGGTAGTGAGGTAATGCTGAT
>WAMJ01000143.1 GCA_015522385.1 Candidatus Heimdallarchaeota archaeon | reverse complement strand
GGGGATCTATCCGTTAAGATAACAGCGACATAATCTATTCACGCTTTTTCACGATTAAATCCGTACTATTATATTCTCAATTGATCCACCTTGAATCATGAGGGACATCCCATTTGTAGATCCATATCTAGATGACCGGGAGCTTCAGGCTGTCTCTGATGTTATGAACTCCCATTTTCTGGTGGAGGGGAAGCACTCCCGGGAATTCGAGCGTAAGTTTGCGGAATTCACAGGTACAAGGCATGCAATCACATGTAACAATGGCACATCTGCACTCCACCTCGCCATAGAATCTTTGGATCTACCTCCTGGAAGTGAGGTTATAACTACTCCATTCACTTTCATTGCCACTTCCAACTCAATCTTGTTTGGAGGTCTTATTCCCAAATTTGTGGATGTGGATTCTGAGACTTGGAACCTAGATCCTACTCTCATAGAATCAGCAATAACTGAGAAGACAAAGGCGATAATGCCTGTGCATATTTTCGGACTGGCTGCAGATATGAAGTATATGAAGGAAATAGCCGAACGACATGATCTTTTCCTCATAGAGGATGCTGCGCAAGGTTTTGGTGCACGAATTGATGGGAGGCATGTTGGAGGTTTTGGTGATGTAGCGACATTCTCACTATATGCCACGAAGAATCTTATCTCAGGAGAGGGCGGTGTGATCACAACCAACAATGACGAGATTGCCGAAAAAATTGACTCCCTAAAAAATCACGGACGTACGCGGGAAGGTGGGTACAAGCATATCCGAGTAGGGTTCAACTACCGAATGACTGACATGCAGGGTGCTATTGCTTCCGTCCAGATGGACAAAGCCGAAGAGATACTCTCACGGAGGAAGATTAACGCACAGCTATACCGAGAGGTCGTGGATGGTATTGCAAATATCGATTACCAGAATGTACCTGATGGCTATGATCACGGGAACTATATCTTCGCCATTGACACCCGGGCAACTAAGAAGAAGCCAACGGAAGCGGTTGCCGAGTTCAAGAAGAATGGAGTTCTCGCTCGCCCGATCTACGATAAGCTCAGTTACCAGCAGGAAAACTTCAAAAATATTGACTCCTGGAGGTGGGCTAAGGTGATAAACTATCCCGATTACAATCGTGTGAACTGCCCAATTGCGGAGGAAATATCTCGTAATCACTTCGAGATTCCGGTCGTTCCTTCACTCACTCATGAAGAGAGGGAAAAGGTCTCCGAGGTTATCAAGAAAGTATTTATTTAGTAAATGAATTAGCGAGATCAATCAGAGCTCTCACTGGCACTCCAGCATTTCCCTTCGGGACGTATGGGCCTTCCGATGAGGGCCACGCACTCCCTGCAATATCGAGGTGTACCCACCTCTCCATCTCCACGAACTCAGAGAGGAACATAGCTGCAGTGATCGAACCAGCTGGGCGTCCTCCGACGTTCTTCAGATCCGCAAGTGAGGACTTTAACTGTTTCTTGTAGCGGTCGTCAAGAGGCATTCGCCAGAAATTCTCATTAGTTCGCTTTCCAGATTCTTCCAGTTGTTTCCACAAATCATCTGATCTTGTGAAAGCGCCCATGTAGTGTTCACCTAGTGCGATGTTCATGGCTCCGGTGAGAGTTGCTATATCCACTATTGTGTGAGGCTCGAAGGTCTTTTCTGTGTAGACTAACCCGTCTGACAGGATCATTCTACCTTCAGCATCCGTATTGTCTACTTCGATACTTTTACCATTTGATGCAAAAACGACATCGGCAGGTTTGGTTGCTCCCCCGCCGGGCATATTCTCCGTTAATGGTGTGATACCTACCGCATTGATTGGGAGTTTCAACTTAGCGATCCCGAGTAATGCACCAATTGTTGCAGCAGCACCTGAGCAATCCCCTCGCATTGATCCCATCCCACTCGATGGTTTGAGTGAGATACCCCCCGAGTCAAAAGTAATACCCTTCCCTACAATTGCATACGGTTTGTCTCCCTCCTTTCCTCCTTGGTAGTTGATGACCATGAACTTAGCAGGCTCGTGTGATCCCTTTGCCACTGAGAGGAACGCTCCCATCTTCTGTGACTTTGCCCACTCCTCGTCATAAACCTCAATGTTCACGTTTGCTACTCCCTCGAACTGCTTCTTGGTCTCCTCGACAAAAAAGGTTGGTGTGGCGATATTTGAGGGCAACTCTCCAAGTCTCCGTGCGAAGTTCTGTGCGTGGGCAATGGTCTGCCCTTTCTCCCAATCACCGAACTCTTCCTCACTACCGCTAAAAATCAATTCCTCAAGATCGGGGCGTGACTCTGGGTTCATCGTCTTGAGTTCGTCGAATCTGTATAACCCCAAGAGAGCTCCCTCCGCAGCACCTTGTGCATTTTCGAACGATGGTATTGCCACCCTCTTCGCTCCGTCCTTTCTCAGAGCCTTTGTGGACTTACCAGCTGCAACTCTTGCAGTCTCAATTGTAGATTTACTCTTGTCACCCATGCCTACAAGAGCGACTTTCGGTGCCTTGAACCCATCAATGGTGTAGAGGATTTTTATGTCTCCTGACTTCCCTTTGAAATTTGCAGCCTCAATGTATTTGGTCAGATCTCCCGTATATCCAGATAGGGAAAGATCTTCGAAGACTCCGATAGCTACGCCATCGACATCAAGTGCGTCGAGTGAAGATGTAGATGTTGATACCTTCATTACATGTTTGGACAACTAGCAGAATATGAGTTCTTTGTTCAGACTAAATCCCTGATATCCGAAAACTAACCCATTTAAGGGAAAGGAAGATGTGGTATTATGGCCAAAGTAAAAATCTATTCTTGGAATGTCAACGGGATAAGGGCTGCAGCTAAGAAGGGACTTGTAGAGTGGTTCAAGACCGAGCAACCTGATATTCTAGGACTTCAAGAGATCAAGGCAGTAAGAGAACAGATTCCAAAGGGTCTCATGCCTAAATCGTATGAGATCATTGTCCACTCTGCGGAGAAGAGGGGATATTCGGGTGTAATGACATATTCAAAACTACCTGTGAAGAGCTCAAGGACTAAATTTGGAGTAGATGAATTCGATCGTGAGGGTCGGATGATCGAAACGAAATTCGATGATTTTACTCTTCTCAATGTCTATTTCCCCAATGGTAAAAAGAATCCGGAACGCCTTGAATACAAGATGCGATTCTACGATTTCTTTCTCGACTACATCCTTGAGCTTAGGAAAGCTGGAGAAAAGGTTATTTTCTGCGGGGACATTAACACAGCCCACAAAGAGATCGACCTAACTCATCCAAAACCTAACTCAAAGGTGTCTGGATTCCTCCCCATCGAACGGGCCTGGATTGACAAGGTCATTGAAAATGGCTTCATCGACACATTCCGGCACTTTGACAATAGCCCTGAGAAATACTCTTGGTGGTCAATGCGAACTAATGCCCGAGAGAGAAATGTGGGGTGGAGAATTGACTACTTCTTTATCGATAAGTTACTACTCCCAAATCTCAAGGCAGCGGAGATTCACAGTGAAGTAATGGGCTCAGACCATTGCCCCATATCGATAACACTCGAGTTCTAAGTTATCTGATCTCGTCTAACCCCTCTTGTAGTGCCTTGATGTGAAAACCGAGATTATACAGAGTTCCGTCTGGATTCTCTCGGATGAGATCCAAGATTTCTTGTGTCTGGGTATACATATTGCTGTTTGTAGGGATTATGGGGAGAATAGATTCTATGAAGTTAATAACTATATGCACAAATTTCCGTTTATCATCCTTCCCAATCCGTTCACTGATCTCTATGAAACTTTGAGAGATCAAGAAGAATGCAGTAATCAACGACCCCCTCGGTTTTTTGTCCCGATAGGAACCAGCTTTGAGACTTGAGAGGGTTGAGTCAACCAGCTCTATGAGCTTCGAACTATTGCTGATAGCGCTATGTAGCTCGAACCTGATCTTAAAATTCATGAGAACGGAATTAATGTCACTCCTCTGGAACTGGAGTGTCTTCTCAACTCCAGATATTATAGTGATTAATTCCCTCTTGTCGGACATTCCGAGGAAGTCCATAGTTTCCGATACCTTTCTGAGGATCTCCCGTAGAAAGATACGGGTGTAGAGTAGGGAAGTTTTTTCCATCATGACCCTACTACTTAACCTTACGAATGGGATGACGGTTAAGGGAGCCCCCTCCACAATATTAGTCAGACGCCGGACAACGCTAAACACCACTCTTAC
Source organism: Candidatus Heimdallarchaeota archaeon (assembly GCA_015522385.1). Next base: position 11,142 of record WAMJ01000143.1, on the reverse strand, counting down.
AACCGTTGTTCGATCCTGCTCTTCCTCCACATATTTCCCAAACAGTTCAAGCAGTTGTTCTTTGAATTCTGTGGGAGAGGCACCTATGGACAGGGTAAACTCGAGAGAGTCAAGTGTCTTGTCCATCGCCTCAACTAACATACCTAGCTCGATGAATTCCTTGACTGTCTTTCTGTACTGTTCTAGTACTTCTGCATCTGAGTCTGCAGTCTTCGAGAGCGAGATGACTTTTTCCCTCACTTGCTGGATCTCAGTTAGGCTAAGATATTCATCATCGACCTTCTCTGCTATTTCTAGTTGTCTCTTAAACACTGCGAGCTTGTCCTCATCACTGACATCACCTAACAGAATTTCGTCTATGAGTTCATTTGCTATTTGGTACTGCTTTACTCCAACTAGGGAATTCAGTGATTTAATCAGGATCGGTCTCCAATTGCCATTGTTTGCTATCTCAACTTGTATTTGTAGTGTGACGAATTTTGCGTATGCCTTGTAATCCTCTTTTGAAAAGGCAAAATGGGGTGCTTCCTCAATAAACTTAACCACCAGTTCTGGAGAGTTAAAAGCAAGGGCAAGACGGTAGGCATGTTTGTATAGACGTATCCCTGGATGCTCATCTTCTGAAGTAGGTATCTTCTCCGTGTTACGGATAGCTTCATTTATCAGGTCAAAGAAGTCGTTCTTATATGCCTCAATGAGCTCTGGTGTATTGATGATTGAGTAGATCATGTCCATGACAAACTCTATATATTTGACTGCATTGAATTTAGCGGACGCTATTAATACCCTCTTGACGAATCTGATGAAGCTGGCATGGTAGTCGGGTGCATCCGGGGAAAGTAGTCCAAGGATTTCTTGGAAAATAATTTCCGCACGATCTTCCATCCCCTCCTCAATGGCAACCTCGAACATCTTCCCTTTCACAGCTGCACTGAGATCATTGAACTTTGGGTCCTTCTCTAATCTAGACAGAATTAGATGCAGGACATCATACCTGTCAATAAGTGCTATGTAGTTCAGGTTTTTGATGATGACTGAGGTTACCCTAACTAGTAGGGCGTCTAGATTCCTCGCTTCGATATCCTCGAAGATATATAGGATCTCTTTGTGGAGAGACTCACCAGGAACGGATTTATCAAGTGCTCTGGGTAGATAAGTCTCCAAGATCTCCCTCAAGACCTTCTGGCTGATCTTATCCTGTGTTATCATCCATCTGATGCTTTTGAATATCTCCCGAGCCATCTGCTCCTCGTCCTTGATATCTTCTGTCATTTTGAACTTATAGCTGACTGCTTTGTCTATTTTGTTAGCCTGTAAATACGCCTCGACCAGTGCTTGTTTCCCTTCCCTAGTATCTTCTACCAGTTTAGCTACTGGCTCAATAATTTCTGCGTAAATTTCCTTCTCTTCTTTTGAGTCCCCAATCACTCCTGTTAGAATATTGAGTAGTCCCACTATATGTACCGGTCCCCATCGTATACTGTTTTCCATGAATTTCTTGTAGAATATTCCCTTCTGCTGTACATCATCAAGTCGGAGTGAGAGCTCGAATGCACTGCCCTCTGCTATTTTTGCCAGATCCAGAATTCCATTATTGTATAATACCATACTAAGATCAAGAACTGTTTGCACCACTGCAGGTGAGGTCTCTTGTTCATTCGCGGTGATTGTCGACAGGAGCGAATTAATTTTCTCTATAGTAAAAATTCTGTTAATCTCAATGTACACTGGGATATGTTTGGTGAGAGCTTTGATAGTTTCTAGAGCTTCTACTTTTCCAGCTTCAACAAGGGAACACAAGGCTTTTACGTACTGTGCAAATTTCTCATGACGGCTCTCAAAGAAGAAGTTGAAACATTGTGACGACGATTGGTTAAGTAGAAGACGTATCTCTTCATCCCCATCATAGTATGCTCTCTCCAAAGTTTCAAGTTCACTCAGATTTACATGTTCCATTAGAAGGTGGGAGTATTTTATATTAATCTGTGATTTCTCAGGATCAATCGAGATGTTCTCGAGGAAATTAATTATCCATGGTCGAAAATAACTAATAGAATAGAAGAGATTGGAGAAGGTTTGGAAGTCAATGTATGAGGTAATACAGATCCCAGTTTCATTTGGGAATGTCTCCTGCAGATGTTCATAGGGTACTGGTTGTAGTGTATCTGCAAAGGGTTCGGGTCTGTTGTTGATTGTCTCTCTGCACGTGTTTATATCACAATTAGAATTGTTAATGAGGTGCCAAACGATACTCACCCACTCGCCAAAGTCCACGAGGTCCATGCTTTGGAGGAGTATATGGCCATGATCTCCTTCCCAATGGAGGAAGAATAGGGTATCACTAAGTGTGTAGCAAATGTTCACTACATTCTTGACCTCAATGAAGCTGGAGGTAAATTTTCTCAGAAGAGTCTCAATCTCGTGTCCTGGATGAGCACCTGACCACTCGATGACCGCTCTAACCTGCTCAGGTAAACTGTTCAGGTGAAAAATGGCTCTGTAAATCATACTCCTGCCTCCATAGTATCCAATGTTGCGTTGATCTGATTCAACTGATCCTCCATCCATGTTGATAACCATACTGAGAAGTCATCTGGCTCTATGAGCATTCTTGGGAACCATGATATACGCTCGATCATCTCCTTATCGATTTCTGTCTCCTTGAGAATCATTGTTGATCTGAGTAGAGATTGCAGAAGATCCTTTGTTGTCTGTGGTATATTGGGATTGGAGAGATAGTCCTCTATTCGTGAAAGTGCATCCTCAAGCTCTATTGAGCTGTTTTCCAGCCTGTTCCGAATCTTTAGCTTAGGCTCCTTTGGTTGTGAAAGTCTCCGCTGTCTGAAGATGAATCTGAGGAGGCTTTTCCAATATCTCTCGATAATACTCAAACCAATATCAAACCTGATGAGAGTTGTGTTCTATAAATCATTAACGGATTCGAGTGATACAAAAGAATTAGACTCAATCGTTAAGTTCCAATTTTTCAAATTATAACTGAGAACAAAGTCAGTTTCTCTTTAGAACTTTTTTTATCTAGTAAATTTACTGATAACTGTGCTTCCCGAAGACAAGTACTACTCGAGACTGATCAGAGAGGCGGAGATCATCAAGAGAGAACACCCTACTTTCAAACCTGTAGATGGGCAGGCACATCACTACAGGGGATTTTTGGCTGGGACGGGTATCTACAAGGGAGGATATTTCTGCATTGATATCAAACTACCGCGTGAATTTCCATTCAAACCCCCAATAGTTATCTGGAATACTCCAATCTTTCATCCAAACTTCTACAAGAATAGAATATGCGTAAGAATCCTCAAGCAGGACTGGCTCCCGAGATATAGTGTAGTGGAGATCATCAGGGGAATACAGCTTCTTCTCTCCAACCCCAATGCACATGATCCGATGAATAGGATGGCCGCGGATCTTCTAGTCAAGGATCCACATGCTTACGAGGAGGAAGCCAGAAAATGGGTAGAGCTCTATGCAGGGAAAAATCAGGATTGCTTAGATAAGAATCATTTTTCCGAGTAATTTCCCTATCGCTTTTAACGGATAAGAATTACCTAGAGTTCGGAATGCTTGCAGAGGATGAATACTACGCTAGGCTAATGCAAGAAGCTGAGGAAATAAAGCGAGAACAACCATCTTTCTCTCCGATTGATAACGACATCACCAATTGGAGTGGTTTCATCATTGGAACGGGACTCTATGAGGGTGGTGTATTCTGCTTTGAGATTATCATCCCAAGAGAGTATCCCTTCAAACCTCCAAAAATTAAATGGAAAACTGAGATCTTCCACCCTAATTTTTACAGAGACCGGATTTGTGTGGGAATTTTGGCTCAAGATTGGACTGCTGCGAATAATATCGTTCAAGTCATAGAGAGTGTGAGATTTCTTCTGACAAACCCCAATCCACATGATCCATTACACTCTGCAGCTGCGAAGATGTACATGGAACAACCCGAGGAATTTGAGAAGAGGGCCAAGGAGATGGTAGAGAAGTATGCTACCTTCGACCAGCCTTGTGTGGGTTTTTGATTGTTTCTACCGAGGAGGTCCGTTTTCAATCCATGTGTCAAGGAGTTCAAGAAGCTCGTCTTTCATCTGGATTGGTTTTGTCGCATAGCTGTACATCTGACTAAGACCTATTCCCCCAAGAACCTCGTAGGCGGCATCTTGATCCGAAATCAGCTTAATCCTATCGTTGAAGTTTTTCGTGGATTTTGCTTCATTTATGAAATCCTTGAAGGTAAGGAGAACCTGTTTGACCTTGTTGTCGACCTTAGGCTTCTCTTCTACTGGAGATTTGGGCTCAGCCTTCGGTTCCGTTTTTGGTTCAGGTCTAGGTTCAGGTTTTGGTTCGGGTCTAGGTTCAGGTTTTGGTTCGGGTCTGGGCTCGACTTTTGGCTCAGGTCTAGAGACTGGCTTCGATTGATGTTCGACTGGTTGTTCACTGACCTCTACTTGAGCGGAGCCAGATTCTTCCTCTGGTGCTTTCTCCTTTGCTACCTCCTCTTTCTTTACTGCAGCTCGCTTCAATGCCTCAATCTTTGCCTCCTCCTCACGACGTTTAGCTTCTCTCTCCGCCAAAGCTTTCTGACGTTGTTTGATAATCTGTGAGGGTGTGAGCTGACCAGTTGGGGTCTCTTCCTGCATCTCCTCTACTGCAGACTCATCTACATCTTCATGTTCAGTGAGCTCCTTCTCGTGCTTCTTAATCAGATCTGTGGGTTTGAATGTTAAGGGTTCAGGCTTTGGTTCCTCCTTCTTTTCCTCGATAGTTTTCCACGAAGGTACCACATCTTCCAGTTCGTCGGCTGGCTCCGCCACCGAATCAGGTGGTGATTTTGGAGTCGAGACAGTGGGAGCTACAACCGTTGGAGAAGAAATGGGCTGCTCAATTGGTCTAGGTGCTGCAGTAGTGTCTGGTTTGGGAGTGTCATCCTCATTTTGTGTGGGCGGTGCGCTAGAGTTCAACAAGATGAAGTCCTCTATTGTTGCTATTAGATCCTCTGGTGAGAAGACAAATCCCTCGGGATCGGCCAAGGCCTCTGTCAGAGCAGTCACAATTGGGAGATAAAGAGTGGTCACCTCTTCGTACTCGATGATTATCATCTTCACCTCGTTGATGATATGATTGATAGATTTCGCTATAGCCTCTGTCTCCGGGGACCGTTCTGATGGTTGGTCAGCTTGCATGATCTGTATCATTTGGAGTTGATTTTTCAATTCCTCAAGCTCGGCGTCGAGCATCTCCGACTTGGATTCTAGACTATTCCGGATCTCGTCTTCCCTCTGTCGTGCCTGTCCGAGTTCTTCGAGTTTCTTATTAGCCTCCTCCAATGCCTGGGTTTTGATTTCCAGCTCTTTGGACAGGTGATCGATCTTCATCCTATCTGCTTCTAGTTTCTGACCCATCTTTTTCTCAAGGGCATCATAACTCTTGATCCGGCGCATCGCCAATTGGGGAGACAGTCCTTCTTTCACCATGTAGTTTACTATGTAGTTTATGTCTCCTATACTGAAGCCATGTTTTTCTATCTGCTTCTTGAGAGTTTCCTCGGACATTCTTCAATAATTCATTGGTGTTTATTCTTTTTAGACTTATGTAGTGTTTTGAGGATTCTGAACAATTTTTCAGGGTCTTACTTCCAAATGGGATTCTCAGCTTAAGAAGTATTAAATTCTAAATTTCCTGATGAAAATTGTGAGCACAATAATCCTCCCACTCGTTGAAAAATACAGACCCAAAACTCGGAAGGATCTTATTGGAAATCAGAAGAGCATCGATGCTCTTTACTCATTCATAGAGAACTGGAGACCTGATGCAAAAACCAAGGCTGTGATCCTTGTTGGTCCCCCTGGGACGGGGAAAACGAGTGCAGTGCTTACTGCAGCCAAGGACTTCGGAATTGAGGTAGTGGAGTTCAATTCTAGTGACAGTAGGAAGAAGTCTGATATGGTAGGTGGTGTGGCACCCCTCACCCAGTTTTCAGCTCTTTCTTTCGACGACGATAGGACATTCAACCGTATAGTCCTTGTGGATGAAGTTGATGGTATCCATGGTAATCATGACAGAGGTGGTGTACCTGCCCTTAGAAAAATTATTCAAGATTCAAGGTTCCCAATGGTTCTAACTGCAAACAAGATTGAGTCCAAACAAGTACAAAGCCTGAGCAAGGTGGCGAGACTTATTGAGTTCAAACGGATGGATGAGTTCGACATCTTCGAGCTTCTTGAGAGAGTCGCAAAGCTTGAGGACCCTACTGGTACGAAGGTGTCTGAAGATCAGTTGCAGATTATTGCAGATTCAGCAGCAGGTGACATTAGGGCAGCAATAAATGAGCTTGAGTCTTACCTCCACGGACAAGGTGGACGTTACGTTCCTCCTAACCGGGATCGGGCCAAGGTGATGGTTGACATTCTCAACGATATATTCAGTGCTCGCACTGAGGAGGAGGCGAGAAAGGCAGTGGATAGGACCACTTCCGAATACTTTCTCCTCCTGAATTACATGTTTGACCTTGCGAATAAGGAATGTAAGAACGGAGACGAACTATATCGTACCTACAAGCAAATTGCAAACGCGGATCTCTATCTGCAGAGGATACTCAGAACTCAGAACTACAGCTATCTGAGGTACTTTTTCAACTTCCTGAGTGTGGGTGTATTTCTGAGTCGTGAGGTGAGGAATCGGAAGAAGCTTACCAATATCACCGATCTTCCACAATCACTCTTTGCCAGAGGGCGATATAAGATGAAGAACAAGGTTGCTCTTGCTCTTGCCCCAAAGGTAGCGAAGAGGCTCCATATCCCTCCGAAGAAGTTTGTAAGAGATGAATTCACCTATTTAGTTAATAGCCTCAGGGGTCGCCGAGGTGCAGAGATAGCCGCATGGCTTGATCTTGATGACAGTGAGATAGAGATGGTGACCAGAATCAATGGTGATGTTGAGATACTGAACTACATCGAGGAAGCTCGCGAGGCAGTAGGTTCAAGCAGATTGAAGGAGGGTGAGGTTGTTGGAGAAAGTCTGGATGATTTCAGCATGGATCATCTGATCCAAGACGCGTTGTTTGAAATCTCACTAGCCGACCTGAACAAGAAGAAGAAAAAGAAGAAAACCTCGAAAAAGAGAACAAAGAAATCCAAGGAGAGTGCCAAGGAAGCTATAAAGAAAGATGGTGAAAGGACGGAGACCTCTGAGAAAACAGATGTGAAAGGAACGGAGGGTGAAGTAAAGGGGGAAAAAGAGGATACTAAACCCCAGACTTCACTCGATGATTTCTTTTAGTTAACAATCCTCAGACCTTGCTCATCTCGGTAAGACCTGTAGCTCTTGATCTTTTTGAAGTCAAACTCTCCACGGAGAAATCCATCTGCATTGGGTTTGTACAGGAAATCTTCAATCGTTTTGAGCTCAGGCTTCTTCAATGATGGATCGACTGCACAGGTCACTCTACCTGTCACCTTCTCTTCATCCTCATAGGGGCTATCTACAATTATCAATGGTATTACGAACTCACGCGACCTCGCTATTGCTAATGAATTCCATTGAACTCTAGCATAGTCTCTAAGAGGGGGCTCGGTCACTGTCATTGAGCAGATCACTATCATGTCAGCACCGTCCTTCACCATCTCTCTGATAAAGTCAGATTGCCACAGATCTGAGCACGCTCCAAACCCCAGTTTCAGTCCCTTCCACTGAATGACATTGTCAATGTAACCATTTGGTGGACTCTCCACCCCAACGACATTCCGGTGCTGTTGCTCGTAGAGTACAGGGAACCTTTTTGCAATCTTCTTAAGACCCCCCTCGTTGTCGTAGACAAGGATCGTATTGTACCTGATGTCACCCACCTCGACAAGCGCAGTCCCAAGGACAAGAAGTGAGTCCCTATCCCATGCTTTCAACCATTTCTCAAGTTGAGAGGGATCAATGGGTTCGCTTCCCCATGTGTACTCGGGAAGAACGTAGATGTCATAGCCCTTCTGCTCCCTCTCAATCAGTTGGAGAATATCCGAGAGGTATTCCTCTGGGGACTGATTTGCATCCTTCCTTAGAGGTATGCCAAGGTAGCTTATGCTCATATAACATTACACGACTTCCTAAGTTAAAACCCCTGTGAAATCTGACCAATTTGAAGGAAATCGTGAAGATTCAAGGTTTTGTGTTCGATCTGTCATTATCCTAATATCCAATTCGTACAAATTCACTGTTTCGTATTAATTTCGAAACACAACCGAGCGTCAAGTCACTCTACTTTTAAACACCCGCTATTCTATAGATATAGAAATTTCTAACGGAGATTTCAAGATGAGTGTTATAGAACTAAATATGTCGTCAGAATCATTCGCAACTGACAGGAAAGACAATTGGAGGCAGAGCTGGTTCCTCTTCGGATTCACCTTTGTGACTTTTGCCATCTATTCCCTTGCAGTCGTGATTTTTGATTTTGAAAACGGATTACGGGGCGTAGTTCCGGGAGCTGAGTACCAGAGCCCATTCTACGGTCCCGATTTAACGGGATATATCTCTGGGTGGCCTATTATGCTACCATTTGCATTCTTAACCCTCTGGGCACCATTCGGGTTCAGGGGTACGTGCTACTATATGAGACGTGTCTACTACAGATCCCTTTTCAACAGCCCTCCTGGGTGTGCAGTTGAGGGATTCGAGGGAAGAAGAGGAAAATATTCTGGTGAAACCAGATTCCCATTCTTCCTGAACAACTACCACAAGTACTTCCTCTACTTGGCCATTGCCCTTGGGATCTTCCACTGGTATGAGGTCATTTCAAGTATCCTCCACGACGGAATTTACATAGGAGTTGGCACAATCTTTGGATTCTTCGATGCCTTCTTTTTGACCTTGTACATTACCTCTTGCCACGCATTTAGGAACATATTTGGAGGTTCGTCCAAGAGACCTAGTAAGAAAACTTACATGATCTGGGCAAAGATCTCCTCATTGAATGAGAAGCACGGTCTATATTTCTGGTTAAGTATGTTTTCTATCTGGGCATACGACTTGTACATCAGGCTGGTTGCTTGGGGTCTACTAACTGAAGTGAGGTTTATCTAGGATGAGCGAGGAATACAAGAGACTAAAATATGACGTCCTCATCGTGGGTGCAGGTGGGGCTGGACTCCGTGCTGCAATAGGTGCAGCAGAGAAGGGAGCGAAGGTTGCGGTGATCACAAAGTCCCTTCTTGGGAAAGCACATACTGTTATGGCAGAGGGTGGTGCAGCAGCTGCCCTTGGGAATGCAGACCCTAGAGACAACTGGCTTGTTCACTTCCGCGACACCATGCAGGGTGGGAAGCAGCATAATAACTGGATTATGGCCAAGATTCACGCTCAGCAGTCTGCTGACCGCATTCGTGAACTGGAACGATATGGTGCAGTCTTTGACAGAACCAAGGAAGGGAAAATCAACCAGAGGAACTTCGGTGGACACACCTTCCCAAGACTTGCCCATGTGGGTGACAGGACTGGTCTCGAGCTCATCCGCACACTGCAGGATGAGGTAATCCACAGGGAGAATATTGATATCTATATGGAGACCACTGCCACCAAGTTCTTCGCTAAGGATGGTCACGTGACTGGGGCTCTCGCCTACGAGCGGCAGACTGGTGACTTCATTCTATTCGAAGTCGGTGCACTGGTGGTTGCTTCAGGTGGACTTGGCAAGACCTACAGGGTTACTTCCAACTCATGGGAGTACACTGGAGATGGTCATGCACTCGCTTGGGAGATCGGAGCCGAGATGATTGATATGGAATTCATCCAGTTCCATCCAACGGGGATGGTCTGGCCACCGTCCGTCAAGGGAACTCTTGTGACAGAAGGTGTACGTGGAGAAGGTGGTATCCTGAGAAATAAGAACAACGAGAGGTTCATGTTCAATTATATCCCCGAAAACTTCAAGCAGGATTATGCAGATACTCCTGAGGAGGCAATGCGTTGGCTTAACGGTGACGATAATGCACGCAGACCACCTGAGCTTCTGACAAGAGACGTAGTTGCCCGTGCAATCACTGCTGAGGTATTGGCAGGGAGAGGCACTCCACATGGAGGGGCATACCTAAGCATTGCAGAGACGAGGGATCCTGCATACATCAAGAAGAAACTCCCATCAATGTACCATCAGTTCAAGGTTCTAGCAGACCTTGACATTACCTCCGAGCCAATGGAGGTAGGTCCAACGACCCATTACCTCATGGGTGGTATAAAGGTTGATGGAGAGACACAAGAGACTTCTGTCAAGGGAATGTACGCCTGTGGTGAGGCTGCTTCAGGATTACACGGTGCCAACAGACTGGGTGGCAACTCTCTGTCCGACCTTCTAGTCTTCGGTAAGATTGCTGGTGAGAGGGCAGGTGAATATGCCAAGAGTTCTGGCATCAACAGCATCGAGGACAGCGAGGTTGATGCTGCTATCCGTGAGGCCTTACAACCGTTCAATGAGTCAAATGACGAGGATCCCTATGCTCTACATGAGGAGCTCAGAGCTACCATGGAGAAATATGCAGGGATTAAGAGAACTGAGGAGGGTCTCAAAAAGGGTCTCGAAGTCCTTGCAGAGTTCAAAGAGAGGGCTGGTCGAGTTAAGGCAATTGGGAAGGATCGAAAATTCAACACATCGTGGCACCAATGCCTTGATATCAAACATATGGTCGAGGTCAGCATTCTTGCTACTGCTGCAGCTCTCCAACGAAAGGAGAGTAGAGGTGGGCATACTAGAGAGGACTTTCCCGAGACCAACTATGACCTCACAGATGTTCTCTATGTCTTCAAGAAGAAGGGTGACAGTTACGAAGTGAGGGAGGAGAAGAACCCTCAGATTCCAGAAGATCTGAAGAAACTTGCCCTGACAAAGAACAGGGAGGAACTTCTCCAAATAGCTGACGAACTACAGAAGTCAGGCAAATACTCGGAGGGAAAATAGGATGAGTAGTGTGACAATCAAAGTCCAGAGGGGCAATGAGGACGATGGATACACCATGGAGACATACACCGTAGACGTAGAACCTGGAATGGTCGTCCTCGATGCGGTTCACCTTGCTCAGGCACAGTATGCTCATGACTTGGCAGTTAGATGGAACTGCAAGGCTGGTAAGTGTGGTTCCT
>WAMJ01000142.1 GCA_015522385.1 Candidatus Heimdallarchaeota archaeon | reverse complement strand
GATGGATCATGAGATTGAATAGTTTTGTGTGGTCAGTTAGGGTCAGGTGTTCTACCTCCTCACCTCTGTAGTTGGATAAGCAATGTGCGATGACGAGTCGAAGACCTGTTGCAGATTGGTGATCATCCTCAGTACAGTGTTCCCACAAGCCCCCTCCCACAGATTCACAAAGATCTTGTTACCAAAGACCTCAATATCTACCCTGTCCCCGTTGTGAAGGTCTATAGCTGGTATTATATGGTGATTCCGTGAGATTCTGTTGGCAACACCAGCTATGCGCAGTGAACTACTTCCCAAAAGGCTCTTTACGAATCGGGAATAGTCCTGAATCGTACGGGAGAACTCGAACTCAAAGGAATTTCCATGCAGATGTAACCGTCCGTCCGCGGACTCAATGTGTAGTTGGTTACTCTCAATCTGTGCGATGAGATCTTGGTAGGAACTTTTGATCTGCTGGAGGAAATCGAAGTGAAGCTCTGCTTTTGTTCCCTTGACTGAGATTTTTCCGTCGAAATTCACCCTCTCGTCCACATAGAATTCTCTCTCTCCGTGGTTGTACTCTATGTCCCGTGAAAATCGAACCTCTAATCCTGTCAGAGTACTTGAGTTTCGGAAGGACGGATGCTCCTTTATGATATTGTAGACCTCAGAACCGGACTGACCCCAAATCCGTAGTGAGTAATCGGGAGAAGATATATCCTCCCTTTCCTCGGATATCTCATCGTGGAAGGATGCCGATATCTCCTTCAGAGACCCCATCTCCCGTATTCTTGTCAGAAACTCATTCGAGAACCACAAGTAGTCAAGCCTGTTGAACGAGTGGTTGACAATGTGACTAATCCGACTGTCCGACTCTTGAGATTTGTCGAAGCTATATACAGTCCAGAATCTGGCATCTGTTGTGTCAGCGAAAAGTTTGATGGGCTTTTTCTGGTTTTGGTTCTTGACAGTCATTCCGTATAGATTCTTGTCATCCAACTCCTCGACCCTCACCAGTTTGGAGAATTCTATGTCCTCTATTCGTGAATTTGACTCAATGAGATATGACTTGACCTTGGATATATTCTCCGGGAAACGTCTGTTCTCCCTCAGTCTAATTGCTGACTCGTTAATTAGACGATCTACAGTATGGACTAGTTCCTTTCTTGTCCGTATTTTGGACACTTGGTCCTCATCCTCTGTCATATGACCCCTTCTATCACTATATTAAGTGACATAATATTAACATAAAGCTTTGGCTGTATCGTTTACGTGAAAATAGAACAATAACTTGCCTCTAGTAGATCAAAGATGAGTTGCCTATCGATTGAGAAATCAAGCCTTCTAAGGACAGTCGAGTACATTCAACAATTATTTGAATGTGACGCGTATTTATCCATATTCAAGGACATATTGTCCTGATTCCGTTGAACCGAAGTCGGTGGAGCACCCCCAACTCCAAGTGCAGTAGCCCAGCACGAATTTGACTGAAGTTCGACTGAGGTTCATGTACCCGCACGTGGAACATTCTTATACCCCCGCTCTCACGTGGAATCGGTACTCACCACAGTCTCTTGTTATTCGCTCAGCTAGAACTGCCATCGGGCAGGGTTCTCCCCACCTTTCTTAGTGCCTGTTCAACGCTCTCACTGGTCTCCCCCGTGAACTCGTCAATGTAAGGAGCGATATCCCCGTCTTGGAAGAATATTACATCGTCGAACGCCAACCGTGAAAAGAACCTCGAAATCTTCTCCTTGAGGATGACAACCGCTGGTTCCTTCAATCTTGCTACGAAGAATATGCTCAAATCTTGAAGGATGAGTTTAGCTGGAACCGCGAATATCCTTCTGAAATCGACTGTCGCAGGGAATTCAATGGGAGCTTGGATGGATCCATCGGCAGGAAGAAAGTAGGTCCTAGTCTCGTCCCGTATGACCTTCCGAATTTTTTTAACTCGGCTTCTCGGTTTCTTGATATTAATTGAGTAAGCCTTTATTTCTGCAAAAAGGATGTTGTTCTCCGGTCGGATATCGCATGACTGTGTAAGGAGAACGCCGCATTTTGATATGGGTTCAGCATCTGGTATCGTTGCATCGCCCTGATCTGGGTGCTTGATGGCAGATACCCAATCCTCGATGAACCCGTCGGTGAATGGGTCAAAGTACGGGAGATTCTTGAGGATATCCCCCTGCTCTAGCTTATTATTGTGTTCGAAACGATAGATCATAATCGATCCTCAACTAGGTCTATGAGCCACATGTTCAGTTCCTCGTCCTTCTCCTTCTCCCTCGCAAGTACACTGATGATAGAGAGTATCCGTGATCGCAACCTAACTGTTTCCTCATCAATGGCACTGAGATTGTAGGTAAGATCCCTAACAATCTGCCAGTTCTGGATCTTCCCAAAACGGAGGGAGTTAAGGATGAAAAGGAGTGTTTTCGGTGAGGGAACGAAATTCATCCTGTTGTTCTTCAGAGATATTTGGTTGAAATGTTCGTAGAGTGCCATTATGTTTTGAAGCCTACCCTCCTCTACCAACTGCATCACTACTTCGTGGAATTTTTCCTGAAGAACAGATATATCAAAATCGGGGAAAGAAGTGGTGTTTTCTCCCAGCGGCCACGAAAAATCCTTACCTTGCAGAATGTTATACTTCTGGGATTGCTTAGTCATATAATTGGACGTACTGTGTGCCCATGAGGGGGTGTTGATCATCTCTGACCACCCTCCATCTCTATTAACCTCTTGGTCTCTGGTGTCAGAACCTCTTTGAATCTTTTTATGAGTATGTCGTGCATCCTATCTACCAGCTCTTTCGGATTTTTGGTATGGCTGATTTGCTCAGTTATAACGAGGGTTTCCAGCTTGAAATGATAGGATGCAGAGCTATTCCCCTTTGGCAAACCCCTTAGTTTGCAGATTGTCTTCATTCCTTCCTCTTTCATTGAGACACCAATATGAAGGTCGTCATACGTGAGATTCCACCCGGGTGAGTTGACATAGAGGTTGAACCAGTTAGAGAGTGAGAATCCCTCTGAGGGGAGATCGAAAGCATCTATGTAGATCATAATTACTTCAGAGATTCCACTAACTCCTAAGTGTTTCTTCAGTGATTCTAGTACATGTACCACGATATCCCGTTCCTGCTCCCAAGACTTATAGCTCTGGGTCTGCATCAGTACATAGTCCTGAACTATCTCGACACTTCTATCCATCTTTTTCGAGCGGAGGGTGAATGGAACAGCTCCCATAGAAAAGGACTGGGGGAGAGGGAGAATGATCCTTGGCGGGATAGAATATATTTCTTGAAGAGAGTCGACAAACTCACTTAGATCCCTGAGTTTCACCTCGTCAATCACATTGAAGTTGAAGCGAATGCTGAATGATTCCAATGGTGGTTTTCCGATTCTCAACAGGAGCAAATGCGATTCCATATATATTTAGCTTTCGGAGGTAAATGAGTAGAAATGAAGCATTGAAAATCTAGACGATGTCATGGAACATTCTTATACCCCCACTCCCACGGGGCATCGGTGCTCACTACAGTCTTCGAGTTATTGGTCCTCGCCGTCTACGCGTGGAGGCTTCTCGTCCTCAGAGGCAGAAGACTGTACGAGCTGCTGTCAACTTCTCTCTTCGGTCTCACCCTGGAGTACTTCAACATCCTGATCAACGACAACTACCACTACTCGGAGCGTTTCCTGCTGCAGTTGGGACATCCACCGGTGAATGTGCCGCTGGTCATCGCCATGGGGTGGGGCCTGATCATCACCTCAAGCATATCGCTCACCGACCGCCTTGGCATCCGTTTCCGTCCGGTTGCGGACGCGGTGATCGCCCTGAGCATCGACCTCTCGATGGACGTGATTGCCATCAGGGTGGAGGGAGGCTTCTGGAACTGGCAGATCCCGCTGCTGGACTACCCTACCGACCTGGGGTTCTACGGGGTGCCGTGGGGCAACCTGACCTCGTGGCTCTACGTGGTGCTGATCTACTCGGTCGTCATCCGCCGCTCCCGTCGCCTGCCGCTTGGACGGGGTCTGTTCCTGTACTTCCTTCTGGCACCGGTCGTCGCCTACCTCCCGCTCTTCGTGCTCATTGTGGGGTCGATCGGGCTGTACTTCGCACTGGGACTCAGGTGGCTCATAGGACCGCTCGTCTACCAGCTTCTTCCAATCGCGGTAGCGGTGCTTGTCTTCGCCCTCTCACTCTTCGAGCTCAGACTTGTGAACGAGCAACGGGGTGATAATTCAAGTGGAATTTCTGAATCTGAAAAAACCACCACCACTGGAGGTCCTGACATTACTACAGGGGAGCTCGGAAGGGATCATCAGACGATGAATACCTTGCATGTGACATATACAAGTGCCATGGACTCACTCCCAGTCTTCGCGATCTTCCACACGTACTTCCTCGGAGTTTACCTCCTTCTCGGGCTGTGGTCCACGATTCCACTGATTCTGTGGATCGAACTGTTGCTCTTGGGATTCGCACTACTCCTGCACGCACTGGCAGAGAAGACACACAGGGCAGATACCTAATCATGAGGACTCTGGTATTACACTGCCGTATATTCGCCCTTGGAAACGATGAAGACCTCACGCCAGCGGGTAGAGTGACTGTATTGTAGTCCGTCTGCCCCTCAGCTCAATCCGCCATCCTATGAACCAGATCAGGCACCAGACAACAAGGTGGTAGAGCTGAATCCAGAGGGCCCAGGGAAAACTGTCTCCAAATCCAAAGACATAATGGGTGAGCATCATGATCTGTGCATAGTACGTAACCATTGCAGGGAAGCTTAGATATTTCGATACTGCCCTTGGGTATCTGATCCTGAGAAACCAGTACACGAGCCAGACGAGGAGTTGGATACGGAAGTGCCACCTAATTGTGACATCGACAAAACGCCATATATTACCCCGCCAAACACTATCTTGGTCTATGATCAAATCAAACCTGACCCGGAGAAATCTGGGGATGATTCGGCCATAAGCCACCATCAAGAGCAGGAGGTACATCAAGTTGAGGAGAAACGGTGTAAAGAACACAAAAATGTGTAGCTTGGTGACTCGGTCCGAGCCCCGAAATCTCTTTATTAATTTCCTGACCTGCATCAGAGGGGAGATACGGGGGTTTCTCATCCCCATGAGAAGGTACACTCGGTAGATGGAGGACAACATTATGAGACTAATCTCAAGGGGAAAATTATAGGCACGTAGAATCCACAATAGTGGATCCTTACCCCCATTGTCCAATATTATAGCAATATCATTCAATATTATCCAGACATGAGTAATGACGATAAGCATGGTGTAGGAGAGATTGAATAATACAACCCAAGATGATAGTTTATCCCTCCTTCCCACCGCGTACCAGAATGCGAGTTGGGACAGGATCAGAACTAAGAGAAGCAGTTCATGCCTTAAAAAAAAGATAGGGATGTGATAATTAGAATTCCTATAAAACCTCGAAAGCCCGACATCATCATTATAGTACTCGTAGAACTTACCTTCCAGATCGACATAGAGAGGTGTGGTGAAGAAGATGATATACTCAAGCAGGGATACCACGAGTCCTCTTCTTACGGCCCTGTCCATACACTACACGTCAGTAGAAGCAGTAATTAATGCACGTGTCTCCGCCTGATCCACCGCCCGATCCACCACCGTTGTCACCAGAGGAGGGGGTGATCAGGTATGTGTAAAAGTCAAGGATGTCCACAATGCCATAGCCCAGTTCGTTGTCGAAGTCTGTAGCTCCCAGTACAACTCCCGATATTGGAAAGTATGCCCGTTTGTCACTTCCAATGATCTGCAATTTCTCGGTAGAGGTCTCCAGATAAACGATAAAGTTATCCAGAGACTCACTTGGTCTCTCATTCTTCCATATCTTCCAAGCCATCGATGCGACTGCGCTGAATATGGGTGTCGCTGCACTTGTTCCTTCGAAGAGATAATTCTTGAGAGGACCTTTTCCCAACTCAGACTTATCCGCTTGGACTTCAATATCAATCCCGGGCATGACGAAATCGAGACGTGGTCCATAATTAGACCCCCAAAGATCCTCAACAATCCTCTTTCCTTTGGAACTACCCTGATAGTAAACCGCACCTACGGCCAAGGCATAAGCTGATTTTGCAGGTAGGGGTTCAGTAAGGGTCTTGGCCGTGTTAGAGAAATCTGTGTTAGTATTACCGTAAGCGCCGATCACGAGTACACCATTTGACTTAAGCCTCTGCAACTGGGTTCGCATACTGTCGTATTTGTCATCAAAGAATCCAGCGGAGACGGAGATAATATCCGCCTTGGGTGCACCGTCATTATTCAGGTATTTCAGAATGCCAGTCACACGTTTCCCCTTTTCTACTAGAGAATCACCTGCATAGTCATCATATTTGTAAAAAGATAGCTGGGGATAGTCAATCCGTGCATTCTGGTACATTTGGACGATTGTGTCAAGAACCATGTCACCATGTCCCGAAGTACCCCCGCCATCTTCCTTAGACCGCATTGGTTTCCAATCTTTATTAGGTAGGTCATCTCCCTCCTTCCAGAACGGTGAGGGGAAGGCCCCCCTATTCCTATCAACAAACATTAGTTCTTTGATCGCATTATTCGTGAGTGACTGTACATGATCAAACATGCTTTTACTGAGACCATCGTCAATAATGGCGATTCGAACAGTTTTATTGTTCAATACTGTTTTCTGCTCCGGGGTGAATTGAGTCACACCTAGGAGCTCTGCTACTTCGATGAGACTACCGCTACCACCCAATAGGTTCAGACCAAGAGATGATGTAGAAGTCCCACTGGATTGATGGCCATCTGCGGCGATTGGCATCATCGGATTGAAGGGAACCATCAGCATGAGAATAAAAATGGTTTTCAATCGATTTTTTACAATTGTTGAAAAATGACTTTTCCGCGCCATTGATTAATTTTTTTTTGATTAAATAAACCTAACGTTTATCACTTAGGGATTCGCGAGCAGAGTTGAGAATGATCGATGTAGCAGAAATTGACTTCTCCTATGGAGATAACAGAATCTTCAATGACTTCTCCGTAAGGTTTGAAGGAAAAATAACGGGGTTAATCGGGCAGAATGGCGCGGGAAAGACGACTTTGGTCAACTTAATTCTCGGTTTAAGAAAACTGGATTCGGGAAGGATAACAGTTGATGGGCTTGATATCAGCGAAAATCGCAACGAGATCCTCAAGCGGGTGGGCGTCATGTTCGAGAGCCCTGAATTCCCGGAGTACTACACCCTCATCGACCATCTAATTCTCGTGGGCAGGCTCCGGGGAATGGAGCCAGAGGAGGCTAAGCGAGAGGCGGAGTCCCTGCTGGAGCGGTTCGATCTAGGAGATCGCGCACAGTCGAAGTTCAAATCACTCTCTGCGGGGATGAGGCAGAAGTACGCCATTGCCGTTGCTGTCATCGGGCACCCGAAATTCCTCCTCCTCGATGAGCCCACTGCCAATCTTGACGTGAAGGCCCGTTCAGAGGTTCTGGAGTACCTCCAGGAGCTTGCTTACCAGCATGATCTGCATGTCGTCATCCTGAGCCACATCCTCCATGATCTTGAGCGGGTCTGTGACGAGGTGGTTATCATCCACAAAGGGAAGATAGAGGGGAAGTACAGCATGGAAGGTCTATTACAAGAGAAGTTCATCCGAGATTACTCAATCAAGGAGTTAGATGCGGGAAAGAGAGCAGATCTGATACAAGAGCTCAGGGATTTGGGGGTGGAAAGCATCAAGGAAAATGGCATTTTAGTGGAGTTCAGAATTATAGAACCTGACCAGCTCAAAAGCATTACTGGACATACACCAGTGCCCCGACGAAGCCTGCTTGAACAGGTATTTGTGGATGTGGTAGGGGGAGAGATCAATTAATCTGCTTAGCCGCATAACCCTCTCATTAGCCTTGTTTACGCTTCTGACAGTGGGGATGATTAGGGTTCAGGAATCGTCTGTTTCAAAACAGGAAATCGTTTATGAGGGATACACCTTCAACGAGGCAATATCCGTGTTCAGAGGTACGATTCTGAGCGGATTAGTGACTGCAAATACTACGTACCAACTTGTCATCAATCTAATACACGTGGACAACACATCCACGGCCATTCTTTCCCTTAACGGAACGGGATCTACGAGGGTAGACATAGCTGCACCAAAGGGAGGAATGATGCTTGTCACCTTCGTCTTGCTGGACGTACCTCCCGATAGCCTTGTCTATTTTCATATATCGCTTAATACTGAGAATGACTTGCCCACAATTTTCTTGCCCAATGTATACATCCTTGTCGCACTTGCAGGGATTGCGGTGTTGGCGGAGAGAGGACGGGTTCTCGCGGTGACAGTACCGGGTCACTACGGAAATTCAACATATGTAAATTACATGGAGATCGTCCTTCCCTCCCTATTTGCGATGGTGACATTCAGTTTTCGGCCGAGGATTGGTGACGGGAGAGTTATCTCGACGATAATTGCAGAAATGCAGGGTGAACAGTTCTATACCTTCCTGTACTGGATATTTATCACATTTGCAGGGAGTAGTTTCCTCACCCGGAGATTGAGTGAAGTCCGATCATTGTGGACAACATTCAAAGGAAGAGAGCGGACGGCGATCTACAGGGTTCTCTATGCAGCTCGCTCATTCACATCGGTCTTCGCACAGACTTTTGGTTTCTACTTCCTCATATTTTTCGTTCAGGTTTTGGGCTTCCGCACCTTGATTTGGGATAATCTTATTCAGATTGTGATTTTTGCGGTTGTGGTCAGCTCGAATGCGGTTACCCACCTTTCTCTATTCGGGATACTTTCTGTATTTATGGATAATAGCACGAGGGAAATTTACCTCATAGGTCAGATCCTGCTCGATGTCGTGACCTCACCGTTGAGCATATTCACAACATACGTCCAGTCTAGCCTGATGTACATCAACATCCATGGATTAACACCGTCGTTCATCCTCGCATCGCTTGTAGTTCCGTTTCTTCCACTGTTTCTGTTCTACAGATTTTACATTGACACGGAGGTTTTCACATGAGAAACATCACGAAGATCTATGTATTTCTTGCACTTGTAGTCATCACTGTCTCACCATTGCCCTCATTGGAGAAGGTCGCACTGGATAAGACCTTTGAAAATGGGATACTTGATGAAATCTATTCAATTAGTGCAAACTTTGGTCAGAGATTGCACATCGAGATCACTGATTCTACGGGGAATATTTCATTCCGCTTGTTAGATAAGCAGAGAGGTTTTGATCTCAAGTTGAGCTTTACTGAGGATACACAATATGTCAAAGTAATGGATATTTCGGTTAACAATTTATTGATATTTGTCAATTCTTCACCTGATTTCAAGGGTAATGTCAAGATCTATTCAGACGGGATATCCCCATCTACATTCTACCAGTTGGGAATGGGATTGCTCCTCCTCTCGCTGGGAATTATTGCAGAGTTCATCCTGAGGAGACCATCAACCTCTCCGTACCTCCATGACGAGGACGCGAGAGTAAGCTTCAGAGGACTGATCGGAGGCATTGTGCCATTTTATCTCCTCATTGGAGCACCGAAGATGTCCACCACTTTATATCGTTTTGAACAGGAATTGTCCTATGCGCCAGATCTCCAATTCAAGGGCCTATACGTATACGGAACACAGATCCATGTTCCATTAATCATTTTGCTGATAGTCCTCACTTACCACGTGTCGGTGAAAAGCAATAAACCGAGTCAGTACTCAGTCTATCCAATTGATGTAATGAGGCAGTACATTGCAAGGATCACAGTATATCTTAATACCCTCTTTGCATTGTCAGCATCCTTGTACGTTATCGCACTGTTCAACGGATCATATTCGGGTAAGAGGTTTGTCTGGATATATGTCGCGGCATTTATCGCATCATTTGTGACACTATCGTTCTTTGTTCTGCTGCAGATTCTTATCACAGACTTTGTTCGGATTGGTCGGATAACATCCTACTTATTCCCCATGAGTATCTTAGTTTACCTCCTGATATTCAGTAGCTGGAATATCCCGATTTATCACCTCCTTGGGGGGCAAATAACATCCATATCCCCACCCTTTCCCTACCTATGGTTCTACTTCTTAGAAGTCATCGTGGGAATAGCTGGTACCGTGTACCTCAACCTGAGGTTGAGAAAATCGAACACATTTGTCGCGAATTAGGAGTGAAGCCGGCGGGAACTCTTTTGTCCTCTTTGAGGTGGCACAGCGATCCATCCCTTGGACAGTCATCCGCTACCACATAATTCTCATTTTTCCAGATGCAGTCTGTAGGTTATGGGAAAAGCAGATAAAGTCCCACCATATCATTCCTTGGATATGACCATTATAACGAAATTGGGGAAGTATGTCGGAGAGTATGGTCTAATTCCCAAGACGGGGAGTGGACTGAAAGCACCGGATCTCAAGAACTTGGAGAAGTTGAACATAATCGAGATGGGGAAGATACCCCTGAAGTCGGGGAAGGCACCTGCCAATCCCAATGCCTTCAGGCTCACCGATCTTGGGAGGAGGTTCGTGAAAATGTCCTTGAGTCAGGAGGTGTCGGTTGCTGAATCGGTGCTCAGGGCCAAGAAGTCACTTGACGAGACGAAGGGCGAGCTGGATTCCATCAAGCAGTCCATTTCCAGAGTCGAGGAGGAGATTGCAGGAATCGAGCGGATGCTGGAGAGGGTATCGGTCTCACAGCAACCGGTCTCCCACACCAGTCCGAGTTCGGACTTATCGGAGGAGCGGATTCTCTCGATCCTTAAGCAGGCCGAGATGGGGGCAGGCCCCCGTGAGAGATCAGGTTATCTCTACTCGACGGACCTGTACTATGTCGCACTGGGCAGACTGGGGTTGGGGGAGAAGGAGATAAACGACATTCTGTACTCCCTCTACGACCGCAACCTCCTCGAGCTGCAGATGGGAGATTCCTCGGGTGGGAATCGGGGCGTGAGGACTTTGTCCGGGAAGCTGTTCCACTGGGGAAAGGTCAAGGGTGGTGCGTGAGTGTTTGGGATCTTCGGGAGTGGTCCGAGAGACAGGCAGATTCGCGATGACAAGCTGAGGAGTCCCCTCATTCCGAATCCTTTTCCGGGGAGACCTGCCACTGCAACTGCAGACAACCCACCGACGAAGCTCTTGGGGAGAGACCGGGAGCGGGGTGAGCTGAAGAGTATATTTGTTAAGGCGGCCAGTACGGACAACAGCCCGCTCATCATAATACAGGGGGAGACGGGGATGGGGAAGTCCGCACTCACCTCTTACGTGTTCAACGAGATCATACGGGGTGAGATGGATGTCCACGGGATACATGCGTATTCTGCGTTCATCGAGGCTTACGGTGAGGTGAGAGATTTTCGCCTCAGTAGCTTCTACTCCCAGATCATGAAGTCCTTGGACAAGTACAGCCTCCTCGAGAAGATCGTCGCAAGGATGATCCAGTTCATCGCCCAGATCGTGCACAGCGAGAGCGATGCATTCTTCAAAGAGACCTTCGGGGACTGGGATCCGGATGAGTCAATCAGCTCAACCATCCAAGTCTTGAATGACCCCGCGAGAGCCCAGAAGATGATCGATGGTGTGGAGACCGCCCTCTCCGTCTACCTCGCGAAGATCAGGAGCAAGTGGAGGTCCATTGACACCTCCTTCGTGAGAGTCCTGCTCCTCTCACAAGCTGCGGTCAAAGACAGGATCAACGCACTAGAGGCCCTGAAGTCGGGGAGTAAATTTGGTTCCTTCTCGGTCCACACCGACGCTGATGCAAGGCACATTCTCAACGTCCTGATGGATCTACTGACCGCGATAAGCCCACTTAGTGTCATGGTCATCTTCATCGATCAACTGGAGGAACTGTTCGACAACGAGCAGCCAAAGAAGATCGCGATGAAGGTCTTCACCATGCTCCTGACCCTGCGGCAGATCCCGAAGATGTCGATAGTTCTTTCGGGGAACAACCAAGCGTACAAGTACCTGATGGACAATCTATACGAGGATGCGAGGGATCAGATAGAGCAGTGGCACAAGTACCTGCACCTCCCCAGGCTCCCGGCAGAGGACGTCACCGACATCGTCTACGAGATGCTGAACAAGTTCTGGTCGGAGAACGACCTCGTGATAGATCCGAAGAATCCGTACTATCCCCTCTCGGAGAGGACGATTGTGTATCTCTATGAGAAGAATGACAGGAACCTCAGGAGGACATTGATCAACCTGCATGACATCTTCAACTCCTTCAAGGACAACGAGGAGGTCAAGGATCTCAGCGACCCAATTAAGGCGATAGGTGATTTACAGATCATCTCCGAGCCGACGATTCTCCCACGGCAGATTCAGTCGGATTTCTACGAGTACCTCACCTCAGACTCAATACAGGACAAGGACAGATCCCGCATACCGGAGATAGGGATATACAGGTTATTCGAAGTACTTAGGAGAGGTCACGACTTCATCTCGGAGTTGAAAGAGTCCCCGAAGATGCCGAAGTCCGGGAAGAAGCCGGACATATACTACAGGCTTGGGGGTAACCTCTACCACTATGACTCCCGCAAGGTGGGGATTGAGGTCAAGTGCTACAGGCGGGGGGTTCAGATTGACAGGGGGAATGTGATGAAGACAGTGGAGCTCCTCGAAAAGGGAGATCTGGATTATGTCATCTGGGTGTCGAACGTCGAGCTCCACCCAGAGACATTGGCGTCGCTGTCCCCTGAGATCAAGAATCGTCATGTGGGAATTGCCCCGAAGACCAATGAGCAGATGGCGTACATCTACTGGGCGTACATATTCGACAAAGCGATGGGAAGGGAGCCTACATTGGAGGAGGCCCGGATTCTCTTGGACAGGATCGGGATACCGAGTATATTTGTGAGTGAGCCCTCAAAGCTCCTAAAAATAGAACAGGAGAGGTCCGCTATGCAGGTTAAGATCGAGATGCCAATAAGGCCACAGATTGAGACAAAGGGTCAGGATAAGAAAGGAGAGATAGGTGACGCTCGGGAGGAGAAGGTCACACCGATCATAGGACTGGACTTTCACAACAAGGCGCAGAACTTCATAACTGACAGGATCAAGGAGCTGAAAGGGATAGGCAGAAAGCAGATCAAGAAGGCCAAATTGTACGAGGATTTCATGGACGCAAACAATTTAGAGAATACTGAGAAAACGGAGGTAGAGTTCCTTGAGATCCTCCAAGCGATGGATAGGAAGACCGACGAATTCAGCACAACAAAGCAGCTGGTGAGATGGAAATCGTGACCGTGGATCAAGCGAATATCGCTTCGGATCCAAGCCTGCAGTTCAGGGTTCTCAGCTCGACCGTATCGGTCACGGTCTCGTACCTCCCCTCCTCGTTCAAGACGTGGTGTTCGATCCCTCCCTCGGGGTCAACGATCAGGTACTCCCGGACACCGAACTCCATGTAGATTCTGTATTTCTCCACCCTGTCCCTCCTCGCATTGGACGAGAGGACTTCAATAATCAGGTCGGGTGCTCCCTCCACAAACTTCT
>WAMJ01000141.1 GCA_015522385.1 Candidatus Heimdallarchaeota archaeon | reverse complement strand
TCAATGAGCTTCGACGACCGTGAGCGGCACATGGACGAGATCAGTCGTCTCAACCGGCAGCTTGAACAACTCCAGCACGAGCACGACGGACTACCTCCTGCCCTCAAGCGGAGGAAGAACACCATTCAGAAGCAGATGAATCGGATCCGAAAGCAGATCCAGAATCTACAGAAGAGGCTGTAGGTGTCCTCTAAGCGTACACCGACCCGGATCCGCCACAGCCACCACAAATGGTGTACCCACCCGAGCAGCCGCAGGGGATGAACTCGTCGCTGTACACAGGGTTGCCGTCGTAGTCATAGGATACCCTCGATGAGTAGTGGCCTCCCATACCTCCGCAGGAGGAGCAGGTCGTCCTCCCCGAGCCGTAGCAGGTTCCGCACTGCCGGTAGGTCTCGGGTGCCATGTCGTGCACCTTCCTGATGTAGCCCCCCTTTATGTTGGTGTTTATGTGCTGGTCGTACTCCTCGTTGGAGATCTCGCGGTTGCTTGCTCTGTACCTCCGCATCTGCTCCTGCTCGAAACTCTCCACCTTCTTCTTGAAGCCCTCCATGAACTCCTCATAGGCCTGAGCGGCGTCCGGAGTCATGTTACTGTAGGTGTACCTGCGGATTTTCTCCATCTCGTCCAGCTCGTACCTACTCATCACACCGTCCTCGAAGACCCTGAAGATCAGCTCCTTGATGTCGTCAAGGTCGAACTTGGAGTCCTTGCCCATCCCCTTGGCCTTCAGTATCTGTTTGGCCTCGTTGTACAGTTCCCTCTCAGGGCCCTTGGGCTTGATCTCACCTGTGAGCACGCCAACAACTGCCGCGAGGAAGTTCTGGGCTTCGGGTGTCATGTACTTCTCGCTGAACTTGTCGAGCCTCCTCAGATTGAAGAGCTCGTTGTGATCTACGTGGGCGTCCTTCATCGTCAGGTAGATGATGTGCTTGATGTCCCACACCGTCAGTCCACTACCTCCTGCATTTAGACGTGCTTCCAAGAGCTTCTGCCCCTCTTCAATGATATCTACCATTATTCATCCTTTGGGTTGGTGTATAAAATTGTTGCCACGGCCGATCAGATGGTGTGAATGTTCGAATGCCCTGCAACTACTTGTGGGGGGCGGTAGAGTACGGAGTAGGTGAGTAAACAGTCTAGATTTACTTCAGTTCCTTGGTGCACAGCCACCAGTCGTAGCACTTGATGCCCTTCTGCTTGAGTCTCTTTCGGGCAGTCTCCACGTCGCTCGCGGGAGGCACGATCACCCTCTCACCGAACGTCTCGTTATTAGGCCAGTTGGCTGGCATAGCGACCTTCTTGTCGTCAGCGATCTGGAAGGCTCTGACCATCCTGAGGATCTCGTCCATGTTCCTGCCCAGTTCCTGTGGATAGTAGAGGATGGCCCGTATGGTGCCAGTGGGATCGATGATGAAGACTGCTCTAACAGTGTTGGACTCCTTGTTGGGGTGGATCATCCCGTAGAGTGAGGCCACCTTACCGTGGTCAGCTATGATAGGGAACTCGATGTCGAGGTCGAAGTTCTCCTTGATCCAGTCGATCCACTTGATGTGGCTGAAGACCTGGTCGATGGACAGTCCGATAAGCTGTGTGTTGAGCTCGTCAAACTGCTCCTTCCTCTGCTGGAAGGCCATGAACTCTGTGGTACAGACGGGTGTGAAGTCTGCGGGATGGCTGAAGAGCACGATCCACTTGCCCTCGTAGTCCTCGGGGAAGTTCACAACTCCCTGTGTCGTCTTTGCCTCGAATTTTGGGGCTTTGTCACCGATTAATGGGAAACTCATATTTCGATAATATTAAATATTTCTTATTATGGTTTTGATAACCTAAGCGGTCGAATTGTCCTTGTGTATTTAAGCAAAGAATATGGTGTGTTTATTAAAGGATCTACCTTCACAAATCGAGAAATCATGTCTAGACTGCTCCCTCCGACGTGTGACTTGCTTGACAATTCACTTACCTTTATCTATGGCGTTTTTCTCGACTGTTCATGAGCTACAATCTATGGGAGAAGAAGGTGTGCGAGCACCTGACCTATGAGTTCATGTCTGCGGGTGAGGAGGGATGGAATCTCACCTTCACGGGTGAGGGTTCTGAGTTCTTCCTCGTCTGCCACCGGTGCATCAAGAAGGAGAACCCAACCCTCGTGGTGGTCACTGACAGCAGGATCGAGGAGTACTTCCAGCTCCCACTTCACTACGT
>WAMJ01000140.1 GCA_015522385.1 Candidatus Heimdallarchaeota archaeon | reverse complement strand
GGCATATGCTCTTGCCAATCTTGCCAAGATCTATCGTATGCAGGGTAGGCTTACCGAAGCTGAGGAATATATTACTACAGCCAAGGAGACATTCGAACGTTATAATGACTCCGTTAGCCTTGGAGTGGTGCATAGAACAATTGGTCAGATTCACGAGGCAAGGGGAGAGAGAGATCAAGCAGAAAGTGCATTCAAGACCTCCTTGACAATCAGAAGGGAAGTGGGTCTCAAGCTAGACATCGCGGAGACATTGTACTTCCTCGTCCGCTTGAGCTGTAATACAAACTGCCTTGATGCCGATATAAAGGGGTACATGGAGGAACTCTCGGAATTGGCATTTGAGAGTACGGAACGACGGATACTTCACTACTGGTTAATGGTGCAAGGGCTTGTAAGTGCCAACCAGAGACGGGTGTTTGCAAGGTTCCAGGCAAAGAAATATTTCGAGCAGATAATCAACGATGACAGAGCCTATGTAGAGCTCAAGGTCGAAGCGATTATTCAGAACATACATCTTCTGTTCCTCGAACTTCAGATATCGGAGAATGCTAAGGAAGTCATTGAAGACATAGAGGCGCATATGCACCTCATCTCCAATTTTGCAAAATGGGAGCACTCGGTGATCCTTGAAATCGAGCAGATGATTATCCAAGCGAAACTTGCACTGATCCAGAGGGAATTTGATAAATCCAGGAAAATCTTGGACGAAGCAAGGAAGATCACGGAGAAAGTTGAGATCAATTTCATGAGGGAAAGGGTGGAGAAGGAGATCTCACTTCTGGACGAGAATCTCAAGCTCTGGCATTCTGCACTGGACAAGAACCCCAAAATTAAAAGCTCGGTGGAGAACAACGAGATAGTCAATTATCTGCGGAAGATAGTGAAGTTGAATTTCTCATGACAATCCAGAAACTCAAAGGCAATGGCAGAATCACCTTTGTGGTGGCCCATGCATCGACTGAGACGCGTTATACCGAGAAGCACACACTTGTGCGTTTTCTCTTAAAATTTGGAGACGTCTGCGTCTTTGACCTACCGGGGCACGGTGATGAGAGGATTGAGGACGGAGGGGTGATCAGTACAGGGGATATGCTCAGAAGATTCACCGAGACGATGGACACGTTTCCACGACCGTACATCTTCATCGGGTACAGCTTAGGTGCCCTCCTCGGTATCAAGTACCTGAGTACATTAGAGGACACGAACTACATAGCCCTCATGATCGGGGCGGGACTAAGGGTCAGTGAGGAGTCGGCTTACAGGATACGGATGTTCTTTGACGTCCGGAACTTCCAGGCCCCAAGCATTGCTAAGTCAATGGAGAAGAGGCACGGAGTCCACTGGGAAAAGTTGATAGTCTCAGTACAAAATGCAATTGTGGGTGAGGAGAACATCATGCCCACGGAGGAGGAGATTACGAGGATCAGACAGTCTCCAATCTATTTCCTACTCGCTAAGAAAGATCAGGCCTATGGAACTGACCAGATTCCTGTCGAGAAGGACAGAATATTTATCGTGGACGGAAACCACTTCACCTACTTCCACCAAAAAGTTGCTTGGGATCAGACCAAAGACGTGCTTGAGCAACTAATTGACATCTACAGTAGGAATGTAGGGGAATGAAGACTTGATGAATTCAGAATAATGGACGTAATTGGCACGATTCAGCAAGCCAGCATTTAGTTGTTCTCCACCTTCCAGTAATGACTTCTGGTAATCGTCTATTACCTGTTGCGAGAAACGTTCTAGACCTCTTGCCAAGGACGGAGAGTAGGAGGAACAGAGGACGACTATATAGAATCCAGTGTTGAGTAGAGGTCTGAGGAGAATCATACCGTTCTCAAAGGATATTAAGTCTATTCTACCCATACCCATAGTATTCTCGCCGAATATTGAGATGCTTTCGAGAAGAGAGGCCATATGGATTGGGTTTACATCATTGTGTGACCAATCGTAAGAGTAGATCATATTGCCACTACTCTTCTGGATTATCATCAGGCTCTGCATCTTGAAAGGCATGGAATAGAGAAGTTCAGGTCTCTTGGTGATGAAGTATGATGATACAAGAACTCCCAGCCCCATGGGAATGATCTGAAGCCCAGGAATGATCCAATTCAGGTGGAAGGCATAGAAGAAAAATGCCACAACAGTATACATGAAGATCCCGACAAGGTTACCTAACGCGTATTTCTTGAGATCACCAGAAGTATTCTTGTAGAGCATGATTCCATAGTATAGGTAGGTCAGACTAATCCACCCTGTCATCATGAGGAAACTGGTACGAAATGAACCCACTGCTCTTAGTGAGGTCTCACCGTTCGAATAGATCAAGAAGTCCACATTCTCAGGGATGAATGCTGTGTAGATGTTGAAGACTGCTAAAGAAGCAGCCACTGCAATCCTGACAGAATTGATTCTATCCGTCATGATCTTTGACATGGATATCTCGAGAAAAAGCATCAAGGGGAAAACAGGTATAACCTTGGCTCTGAAGAGGAATTCGGATTGGAAGACTACAGATAATCCGTCTATGAAGACAATGAGATAAAGACTAGACCACGCGAACTGCAGGAATAGAAGGAGTTCATCCCGATATTTTCTCCACTCTATATTGTATAGAACTATACTTACCAGAAGAGGGAGGGAAGCCACAAGCTTCAGGATTGCCTCAAGACCTGCCATATATAAGTCACAGATTTCTACCATATTAAGCATTCTCATTTAAGGAATCTTGAGAAGAATCCGGTCTTACGCCTTTGGGTCAAGGTAGATTCAATTTTGTACGGAGCTATTAGCTCTACTGTAGTGATGGTAAAACCCATCTTCTGCGATTCATTAGTCTCCATAAACCGGACAATCTCTTCAGACGTCATGGAACCAATCTCGTCAAGAAATGCTTTAGGGTCTTCAGGTATGTCATGCAGGTGTAACGTGACATCCTGCCCATCCTTGGACCTGGTCTGGAAGTTCTCCACACAGGGATATCTTTATCTAGATATTTGAAGATTGTTTTTGTCTAACAGTATCGGGAAAGATTTGTATATCTCAATGTAGGATAAACATTATGTCGTTGGAGAATCTCATCTCGGAGGGAAGGCTTGATGAAGCCGAGAAGAGATTGTCCCAGATGAAGAGAAAAACATTCCGAACAGATTACCTGAGGAACTTGATACTGAAGAAGAGAGGGATGCATTTTGAGCAGCTTCAGATACTAGAGATTATGCTTGACCAGTATGGAGGCAATCCGATTTACAGGATAAAAACACTCATATCCAGAGGGAGCGCGTATTTTAATCTGGGAATGCTCACGGAAATGGAAGAGACCGTTGATTCATGTCTACATGAGATCTATAACAATCTGAATGATGAGAGCATTGACCTGTTTCCAAGAGTCCTACTGCTTCAAGGGATATTGACCTCTAAACGGGGAGATCAGCTCTCATCAATTGCTTACTTTTTCAAGGCTGCCGAATTCTTTCTCGAACTTGGCGACCGAATGCACGCTGCCTTGGCACTGAACAATGCAGGGTACTCTAACGTTCTTCTCGGAAACATACCTGAGAGTCTGGAATTTTACAGGAGAAGCGTGACCATTAATAGAAGGGAGAACAAGGTCGATCTGGGTCGAACATACGCTAACATAGGATTGGCTTATCACTATACCTACGAGGATCAAAAAGCAATCAGATACCTCAAACTTGCAATCAAGATACTTGATCAAGTGAATCCAGTGGAGGCCTCGCTCTCTGTTTTTAACCTCATATATGTCCATACAGATCTCAACGAGCTCGATGAAGCCAGATCACTCATGGAGAAGTTAGAGGGGTACATACAGATGTCTAGCAATCCCGTCATACCCGTGAGAATGGAGATGGCTCTGGCGATGATCGAGAGACGTGTGAACACATATAAGTCCCAGCTATCAGCTATTAAGAGGTTCAAGACGATCCTAGACAACCGATTCGCACTTCCTTTGTACCACAAACTTGCAGGTGTTTTCATTTCGGAGACCCTCCTCGATGAGGCAATAAAAATGCGAAATGAGCACCTCCTAGGTGAACTAATATGCTATATAGAAGGTGTGAGGAGAGTTGGGGAGAGGGAAGGATCACAGATCACCGTGGTCAACACCGAGATCATGCTTTCGAAGATATATTTCCTAATCCGAGATCTCAAGCTTGCAGTCAAGTACTCAAGGTATGCTATGAATTCTGTTAACGGACTAGGCTCAGAGAAACAAAAGAGAAGAGTGATCAGAGAGATCCAGATCCTCATGACCATAATCAGGGGATATAAAGATATGCGGGATGATGTGTGGCATCACATAGAGGTCCTACAGATCTCACAGAATCTCTGGGATATTAGACGAGATACCAGTACAGGAGCGAAGATTATGGAAGAGCCAATTGTTCTGATCCTCTACGGGGAAAATGGGTTGATTCATGACAAGATTTCATTTACAGATAACATAGAGTTGGAAGAAAATATGATCTCTTCCATGTTACAAGCAATTAACCTCTTCTTCAAATCAGTTTTCCACGAGGTCAGTGACATCCGTGAAATATCCAGTTATGGATTTAAGATACATTCACGAAACATGGGGAACCTGACAATCAGCTACATATTCAAAGGAAGATCCACAATGGTAGAATACAAACTGAAGCGAATAGTAGATGTTCTCTACAACTACAATCGCAATAGATATACGTATAAGGCCGTTAAGCTGGACAATAAAACCAAGCAGTTAATACGTAATGAGATTTACTTAGACTATTGGGAAGAGGATATAATGACATTAGATGACTTGGCAGCCATGGATTGAATATCAGAAGTATCTAATTAAGTTGGAAGATCAAGCAGCTATATATTTTTTAACTGCAACAGCCACATATGGTCCTAACCCAACAAGAAGTCGAGAAGTATTTTCAAGATAATCCAGAGTACCTCTCGTTTTGTATGAGACCGAGAGATATGAACAGTCAGCATCTGCAGGAGGTAAAGTCTACGATTAGTGAGATGATGTCTGATGACCAGAGTCACTTGGTCGAGGGAGGATACTGTCTCGACAACCTTTATTCAAGGAGAGACAACCTCTATATTATCTTATATTCGAATTCCTCCCGTGCTCTGCTCAACGTCGGTACTGGTAACCAGTTGATTGTCATAGGTGACTATGACTCTGGGCTGGCGAGCACGATCTCGGAGTTGGTAAATGGACTTTCAAGCTATTTTCTCCTGTTGTCAGGTCGGCAGTTTGAGGAAGTCTCAAATTCTATCGACTACACAAGAAGTTTGGAGAACATAACCTTCCTCTACAGAGGTTACGACGACTGGACAGATCTAGACGTGTACATTGTCGATGATGCCAACTACGACCAAGAGGTTGGGAGTAAGGTGGTAGAATACTTCGGATACACCTTGGATAACCCAAAGAGATATTTCAGCGATCACCCCCACGCGGCCCTTATCAAGGACGAGGAGGTAGTCTCGGTAGCAAGGGTCAATGCCATGGTGGAGGATATGGCCGTGATTGGGGGAGTTGGCACTCCTATCATTCACAGAAGGAAGGGATACTCCAAACGCGTGATGAGAGCATTCACCTCATACCTGAGAAGGAGAGGACTCATAGTTACTCTCTCCACGGACACCAGCAACATCGCAGCCTTGAAAGTCTACAGGAGCCTAGGTTATTCAGAAGTAGGGAGATCAACCTATGTCGAGAAGGGAAGTGATATAATCGAGAAGGAGATTATTGGAGATCGTGATTACTGATGATTAACAGCTATGGTACAGTGGTCTTCGTCTGCTCTGGAAATATAATCAGGTCTGCATTCTGTGAGCTGTACGCCAAGCATCGGGGGTTGGCAAAAGAGGTCATATCGATCGGGACGACGTATCACAACAGGACGATCCACCCGAAATCACGAGAGAAACTCCTCGAACTTGGAGTCCCTGCATATGAGATCGAAGAGTTCAGACCGACCCACATATCAGAGCATTCTCACAGAGAGAGTATGGTCTACTTAGTGATGACGACATCACACATAGAGGATCTTGTATCGAATGGGATACCAGAGGAGCACATCCACCTTTTGTCAGAGGTCGGAGGAGATGGGACAGAGATAGAGGATCCTTACTTCACGGGAGAGTACGAACGGGTGTTTAGAGCGTTGAGAAGTTACGTGGATAAACTCTAGATGGAGGGAGGGGAATCCCCCTCCTCCACTAGGGTGAAGCAATGACTGATAAGTTGTGTTTAATCCTGAGCTATAGTATCCGCTTCTGCCATGATAGTCTTGTGCTTGGGGCAATGACAAGTGGAAGGCTTTGTCTTGAGGAAGAGTCCTCCAATGACGAACTTCTGGTAAGCCTCCCTGATGGTTGCACTCCCGTCGTCCTTCCAGACATCGATGCCCATGTGCCTGAGATTATCAAAGCAGGGACTGCATACCTCAAATGCGACAACCGCGTCTACACCAAGGTTCTTCAGATCCCTTGAGAGATGGCAGTCATCCTTGTCGAGGTAGATGTTCTCGAATACCTCGAACTTGTCGAGGTTGGTGTCGTAGATAACGATAGCTTTTGCTGTCCCCATCAATTTGTTGGGAGCAGAGCTGAGAGTTGGGTTATTTTCTGTTGTGGGTATTGCGATCTTCATATTGTTATTTACCTCCTTTAGTACAATGCAGGCACTTCCACGACGGCTGAGTGTCGTGGACACCTACAGGGTGATGCTTCGGTCATTAGGAAGAGTCCTCCTATGACGAATTTGTTAACTACCTCCCTGATAGAGACACTCCCGTCGTCTTTCCACACGTCGATGCCTCTCTCCAGGAGATTCCCGTGGCAAGGGCTGCACACATTTGCCGCGACGATTGCGTCGATTCCAAGATCCTTGAGGTCATCCGAGAGGTGGCACTCCTTCTTGTCCAAGTAGGCATTCTCGAATACAAACATCTCATCGGTGTTCGTGTCATAGATCACGAAAGCAGAAGATGTTCCCATCATCTGGTTCGGTGAACTGTTCATTGTCGGGTGTTTATCATTGGTTGGTATCAGGACTTTCATCTTTTCTTTCACCTTTCTGGGGAGCAATGTCCTTGTCGAGCAAGCACAAGTTGCTTCTCATACTACCATACAACACACTAGGTTATTAACATTGTGTTAATAATATGTAGTGATCAACAAATTTGGACCCTAGAGGAACACTACACAAGTTTAATTTTAAAAAATGAAAACTACTAAGCCCCCAGACCAATATTTCCAAAATATGAGAATTCTATAAATGCTACCTTGCAGATAGTACGATACGACAGTGTAGAAAGCATTGAGGACTAAGTAAAGAATGTTGCAATATCCATATAATGAAAATGTAGACCCGGGAAGTTGAAAATTATGGGAATCATACCTGCGTCAACATACAGAAATACCCCGTAGCGTAAATTTCTGGTAAGAAACAATCAATTAGGTAGTTTATACCATCCTTGGAGATAGTTTGAATAGTTTAGAGAACCCTACTCAACCCAATTCCTGGCTCGAAGCGAAGAGACATAGTCCGAGAGTAACGAATAGTTGAGGTTCATGAGGTGCGTGAGGTTGCTGGAGCACTTCTCCCCCAGACAGGTTATTGCGCGTAAAATCACCCTGTCGTTGTACTCCAGATCTGGTTCACCCATCAGAATATCATCGACCTCCTTCATCAATTGATCCTTTTTCTTCATCTCGTCCATCAACGCCATCTCAAGTTCGAGGATTCTCCTGTTGGACTCCGCAACCGACTGTGTCAGGTTGTAGTATGAGATTCTTTTTGCAAGGTTCTCCCCCTCTGCACCAGTAGGGAGCTTGGCCCTTAGACTCTTGAGGTTTTCGGGTATCTCTTCCTCCATACCTTCTTGCCCCGAGGGTCCCAGTATGTGACTATGGACGTAATTTGGCATGACTATATAGAAGAGTCCGAGAGTTGCGCTCATTTCATACAACGTCGCCTCACCCCCTTTCTTTCCAGAGTAGCTCTCCTTGGTTTTCATCGAAGATCTGATGATTGGCAGTGGATTGGACTCATTACCTTCAAGGAACTTCAAGTGCCGGTGGATGGCGGGTGTGGACAGATTCAGGATGTTTGCAATTCTGTTTCCATAATTGTGCTCACAGGCTATTAGCCGCATTACCTGTCGCCTGGTGGAGTTGCTGATCACATCGAAGAATGGGTGCTCAATACTGCATATTACCTGATGTTCACCATCGGTCATTAACCTGTTAATAACACACTTCAATTTTAATCTATCGACCAAGAGTAGGGGTTCGGAATAGATATATCTAGTAATACCTATAGATCCTAATTAATTGATGTTAGGATAACCGTTTGATTAGGAAGAGATTGCATACATCGATATAGAAATCTAAGGAACCCCATATACAATTGTTAAGTTTTAGTTAATCACCTTGCATAGAGAAATACGATATTCGCACCACCACCAGACAATTATTATCAGCACCTCGTAACAACCCATTCGAATACAATATACATGTGCACAATAACAATATATAATATTAGCTTTTATTCAGTAATAACTCACTTTTTCATATGAATGCTCAAATATTTCTAATTATTTTCTATTTTCCAATTACATTAACGAAGAGTTAATAACTCACTATGAGAAATATGTTGTTGATAACACACTTGTATCAACCCAAATGGACCGGTACTTCTGTGTTGAGTAAGGTGAGTAACAAAATGAGTGAATTAGCATCCATAACACCCACAAAAGTGATCGACGCAAGGGGCAGCTCCTGCCCTGGACCAATACTTGAGGCCAAGAAGGGTATCGGCAAGGTGAAAGTTGGCGAGGTACTCGAAGTGATCTCCAATGATCCCGGTACAAAGAACGATCTCCCCATCTGGGTCAAGAGAGTAGGACACGAGTTCCTCGGTATCATCGAGGAAGAGGGATATTCGAGATTGTTCATCAAGAGGAAGAAATAGACAGTCAGCACATCCAAACAATTGACAGGTTGTGATACTATTAGTACCGATAAAGATTCCCCAAAGATACTTATTCTGACAACGACAGCGTGCTCCTATCCAGGAGTCGACAATGCGGGACAAAAGCACCTCGAGTATCCCGCGTCAACCTACGTTGTCAACGTTCTTGATCCCGTCATTTTTCCAGTGAGTTTCTACATTGACGCTTTCAAGATGGGATACGACGGCATCTACATCGCCTCGTGCGGAACTGACAGTCCGTACAAAGGCACCTTCGAGAAGTTATCGAAGAGGATAGGTGACACCGTAGCAGAGATGAAAAAACTTGGCATTCACTACTCAAGGATTAAGCCCAGTGCCATCTGCACCGTGTGTGCAGACCACTTTGTACACGAGTTGAAGACCTTCATGGAGGAGGTCAAGAATGCACCTAAGACACCCGAGCTTGAGGCGGTTAGCTGAGGAGCGTGAGAACAATATGAGTGATTATTCAACATTGATAATAGGAAGTGGTATCGCAGGGATGCAGACTGCCATAGATCTTGGAGACATGGGATATAAGGTCCTTATGATCGACAAGCAGGCATCCATCGGAGGTACGATGATCCAGCTGAGCAAGGTATTCCCGACCCTCGACTGTGCTTCATGTATCACAACACCGAAGATGTCATCTGCCTTCCATCACGACAATGTCGATGTAAAGACATTGTGCGAGATCCACAATTACAAGCAGAGAGAAGACGGAAAATTTGAGGTCATACTCTTGCAGAAAGCGAGATTCGTCCATGAGAGCATGTGTACCGGTTGCAATGAATGCGCAGAGGCCTGCCCTGTCGTCGCAGTGGACACTGGGTATGACGAGGGCATGGGGTACAAGAAGGCAATTGGCGTTCCATTCGCTACTGCTCTCCCCCAGAAGGCAGCATTGGATATAGACAACTGCATCTTCTGTGGGAAGTGTGCGAATGCCTGCCCGACAGAGGCCATCGATTTCTCGATGAGAGACGAGTTGATCACCGTTGTGGTTGACTCAATAGTCATTGCTACAGGGTTCCACGAGACGCCGATAATCAAGGAGAAATTCGGTGGTGGCTCGATAAAGAATGTCATCACCGGTAAGCAGATGGAGAGATTACTAGCTCCCACTGGCCCTGCAGGAGGTGTGTTTAGACCTTCTGATGGAAAGATACCTTGGAGTATTGCATACGTGCAGTGCGCAGGTTCACGGGATGCTACGATAGGAGTGCCCTACTGTTCAGCTATTTGTTGTATGTTCGCGGTAAAGCAGGCGATGCTACTTAGTGCAGCGGTGCCACTAGCGGACATAACCATCTACTACATGGATATGCGAACCTTTGGCAAAGGGCACGAGGAGTTCTTCGAGGAGGCCCGAGCCATGGGAGTGAATTTCGTGAAGGGAAAGGTCGCCAAGATTGAGGAGGATCCTGAGACCAAGGACCTGATCTTCCACGTAGAGCAGTTCGGTGAGGATGGAGGTCTGAAGACCTTCACGCATGACCTTGCGGTACTGTCCCTAGGTGTGGTTCCCCAGTGGAACCAGGAGATGTCAGCGATCGTCCCTGTCCAACTGAATCCTGACGGCTTCATCAAGGAGATCAGATTCGCTACAGAACCAGGTCTGACCTCCATTCCAGGTGTGTTTGCGGTAGGAACAGCGACTGGCCCCAAGGACATAGTAGATTCAATCAACTCCGGGAGCTCCGTCGCTGGTAAGGTTGCGGTGTGGCTCAGCGGTGGTCTGAGGGAGGAGTACGACGTGCAATATCTCCCGATAGCACCGTCGGTAATAGGAGGGAAGTAAGATGGAAAACAAAACAAATGGAGAGAAAAAGCCACGAGTAGGTGTTTACATCTGCCACTGCGGCGGTAATATCTCTGATGTCGTCGACACGGCAAAGGTAGCTGAGGAGATAGCCAAGCTTCCGGAGGTTACTGTATCAAAGGACTTCATCTTTATGTGCTCGGATCCGGGTCAGAAGATGATTGCGGACGACGTGAAAGCAAATAACCTCGATCATGTAATTGTCGCTTCATGCTCTCCAAGATTGCATGAGATGACCTTTCAGAGAGTTGTGTCAGACGCCGGCTTGAACCCATTCCAGTACAAGCATGTAAACATCAGAGAGCAGGTGTCGTGGGTACACTCCCACCATCCCGACGAGGCTACAGAGAAGGCGTACCACCTGATCCGAGGAGGGATCGCTGCCGTCCTCAAGCAGGACCCTCTCAACCCAATTGTCAAGCAAATGATACAGAAGGCTGCTGTAATTGGAGGAGGGGTAAGTGGTATGACTGCTGCACTGGACCTTGCGGACAGAGACATTCCCGTTCACCTCATTGAGAAGGCACCAGTCTTAGGAGGACACCTGCTAGAGCTGGACAGGGTCTTTCCAGTTGAGGTGGATGCACAGGAGATGATCAGTTCCTTAATTAAGAAAACCATGAACCATCCCAACATCTTCCTCCACCTTGATACAGAAGTTGTGAAGACAGAGGGATCAATCGGGAACTTCAGGTTGGTTCTGAACAAGACTGACGAGAAGGTCTTGGACGAGAGTAAGTTCGCTGCCACACTCGAAGTGAACAACGAGAAGGTCGAGGATGTCTCAGAGCTGAGAGTCGGAACGATCATCATGGCCACAGGTCATGACTTCTACGAGCCTGATGAGGGAGAGTTCGGATACAAGAAATCTCCCTTCGTGGTGACCCTGCCACAGCTTATTCTGCATCTGAACAACTACAATGGTGAGAAATTCATCTACAAAGGTAAGGAGATCAAGAGTGTTGCCATGATACATTGTGTTGGCAGTAGGCAGATAGAGGGTGTACACGAACCTAAAAATGGTAGACTGAACACAGGTTGCTCGAGGGTATGCTGCACCACAACACTTCAGCAGGCAAACAGGCTCAAGGAGATGTTCCCCAGCATCAATATCTATGACCTTTACAGGGATATCCGAACCTACGGTGAGCAGGAGACCTACTACAAGGAGGCCTCGGAGAACAATGTGATCTTTATCAAGTACCCCGACGATGAGCCCCCAGAGGTCACTGCTAATGGGAAGATTTCCATCAAGACCAAGGACATCCTGACCTATGGACTGGACCTTGAGGTCGAGGTCGACATGGTTGTCTTAGCTG
>WAMJ01000139.1 GCA_015522385.1 Candidatus Heimdallarchaeota archaeon | reverse complement strand
TTCATTATAAAGGTAGTCATTGATCGCGCCGTCGCATCAGGGAGGCGGTTTTCGCGACTATCCGAACGAGTTTAATCCCCGTGTTGAGGTTCATCT
The DNA here is from genome assembly GCA_015522385.1 of Candidatus Heimdallarchaeota archaeon. Next base: position 7,772 of record WAMJ01000139.1, on the reverse strand, counting down.
CGGAAAAGATCGTGCACCACGCCCGTGGGCGTTTGGTACAATTCTATCTGGATTCGGATTTAATAAAAGGCTTCATTTAAGTGACGGCTTCATAGGCTCTGCGTGGGCTGTTTTCGCGATGTAGTGCTGTCGAGAATCGGAATCGGGGATCAGGGAGAGTATCTGGGCAGATTCTGATGTTGTGATCGGTCGTTGGCATATGTCCTCTGGGGTAGGTTCGTGAGTTCAGTTCCGAAACTCGGTTTTGGAGGTCTGGAATTAGGTCGGTTAATTTCATACGGGAGTTATAGATGTAGTACTACAACAAGATCAGGGCGAATTGCCCATAATCCTTTGTGGCACAGATTCTATTTAGTAATTTTGGAACGCGTAGAGTGCTACACGGATCATAACCCTCAATCTTGAGATTACTACATCAAGCGGATCCTTCGAGTACAGAGTCCTGAAGAACTCTCTGTATTTGTTGATACTTTTGGTCAAAGCCCGGTATTACGGAGAATCCCTGTCATATACGTTTTCCCCATAATTTATCGATACAGCATTTCTTGGATATAAGTATATTGAGGGGGGGTCATGTCATCTATTATTAATGAAAGTTATTGAGAATAAAATCCAAAATCACAAGCCATAACACGGGTATGCGTGAATGTGATACTTTGAAGAAGATATTTACGGTGTAATGAATCAGAAATAATCCTATTCCTTTGCGACCGATATACCAAGGAGACATCAGCATCAACTTCTTATATTTGCACAATCCAACTTCCAAGATCAAAATTGTTGCTGGTTATAATATAGATGTACTTAGAAACGACTACCATAGACGGACTTACTGTTCTTGAAGTCGATTTTTATTATTTCCAGTAGGCTATCTGGTGAAATATCTCTGTTATGAGAAGAAAGCAAACCTGTAAGACATAATCTATGTAATTCAGGGAGGTGCATCACTATGACAACAGAAGGAATATATTCGCAAGTAATTCCACCACACTCTGTGAGATGTGGTAGAGACCAGTGATCTCAACTACACGAACCACGGAAATTCGATCTTCCCCTCAGGGAATCCATCAACTGCTTTCGAATTTGCCCTGCTCGCGAAGTGCAGTGGTGCGGGAAGTTTTGTGACCTCGGAGTCACTCCCGAGGTTGAGTTTGCACATCTTGTATACATCTCTGATCTCGTCCATCGAGACCTTGGATGACCGGAGGAGGATGACCTCGGGAGTGTGGTAGATCATCCCCCTTTGCTCGCGGTAGGCGAATAGCTCTGGAGTCGTCGTCATGAAGACCGTGCCCTCGTCTGCTCTGACATATGCGGCGCTCTTGGGCATTCTGCTAGGCTCGTTAGTGTCGAATATCCTCGCTCCATCGTAGAGACTTATACTGATGTGTGGACCTAGGGCGGTCCTCTCCTCCTTTGTGAAATTACCAGTACAGAGGATCCTGAAGTCCTCGTAATCCTGGATGAGCTCTGGTATTCTGTCAGCCACAAAATCCTTCGGGACCTTGAGGGTCTGTGTACTCAGGAACTTTCCTGTCTTGTCGAATGCGCACACTGAGATGAGAGTTTCCTGTCCTTTGGTCTCCTTGTGCACTCCGAGGTAGTTCTGGCTCATGGGCTCATCGAGGACCCACAGCTGAATGCCCGCCTTGGCTGCAATCCCTAATCCGATGTTAGTCAGCTTTGCTCTGACATTTCCATCCAAGTTCATGAATTGAACACCGATACCTTTGGAGTTGGCATACTCCCGTATGTCCTTGGGGAATCTATCCCGGTATATTGAAAGGATCACCCTGTTGCCAATCCCCGAAATCCCCTTGGAGGTGTCAAGCTCGTGAACTGAGTAGATTGAATTGGTGATGTTGGGCAGCTTACCCCTTGATATCTCCCTGTTGAGATTGTAGGAGTTACTGAAGAAGAAACGAAGAAGACGTGGTATTTCATTCTCAGCCACAGAGTCGGAGCGGTGGAGGTAGAGTACTATGGAGTTTTTCTTGTACTTGTTTCTCGCGTTTGCGAGCATGTCTGGGATACTCTCGTACGAACTTCCACCATACCTTACCTTGGCCCTCTCAATCACACCGCTCTCAACAAGGGAAGTCCCCTCTCCGGCAAAACCGAGTGGAAGACCGAAGATGTTCACGTCCACGATCGAATCAAGCAGATGATTGATGAGCTTCTCGTACCTCTCCCTTGGTGGTATTCCCAGTTCTCGCGAGACAAGCTTCCTGTCATCAGGGGGTATATTCTCCAGATTGATCATCACCCGGAGGCGGTCGATGGGGTAGGAAAACTTCTCACCTGTGGGGAACTCCACAACACCGTACGTCGAGCGATTTGTTAGACCTTCGAGTATACGATTGTCGTTCTTACACCTCTCAGATGACCATTGGAGAAGGGTTTTACCATCCACTTTGAACCGTTCTATGTCCACTTTCTTTTTCTCGAGGAGAGTCCCTTTGAAACTGGCCTTGAGGGGAGATAGAGGACAGTCATTCTCGAAGTAGATGCAGTCATCTACTGGGCAGACATCTGCCACCATATCCCCGAGTTCTACAGAACCTCTATGAGTTGGGACAAGTTTGTGCGTGGCATCGACGATGAGCCCCCAGTTGCCATTTAGCTTCACTATCCGAAGTTTGTATCCCGGGTAGATGTAGACATCATCGGTTTTTATCGGAGAGTCTTGGTAGAGATCGACAACCCAAGGGCTGGTGAGATCGTAGTACCTCCTCCTATGGAACTGGACATCAAATTCATCACTGAGATTAGCAGCGAGCACCGCAGAAAGTATACGTGGGATATTATCATCGCTCATCTCGTCCAACTTGTCAAAATTGTACATCTCCGAGATCCGGGCAGTATGGAGGGATCGACTCTTCACGATTAGGAGGATGGAATTTACCTTCTTGCTACCTACCAGCAGGTACCGTATTTTTTTCTCTTCAAAATAGTTCTCGAGATCAGTGTAGTAATCCTGCTCGTATCTTGACCTGACCCTATAGAGGGTGATGTCCCAGTCACGGATCGTCCTTCCCATTCTGGAGAAATTGAGAACGATGCTCATACAAGCCTCCTCCTGACCGACCTCGTAGTGATGGCTCCCTTGAGGAGGGTGTCAATGAATCTCTTGTACCTTCCCTTGTTCTCCAGTCTTTGTGATATTTTGTGGATAAATATCAGGTAAGCAGTACTCATCGTAACCAATAGGTCGTAGGTCACTTTTAACTGCCTTTCCTCCAAATGGGTGTCTACCAGAACGGTGAGATTAGGGATGCCCTTACGCACCTTGACTTCGACAGAGAGCTTCCAGTTGCGAGCGAAATCCGAGGGCATAAGGACTTGTTGGGCAATCTCGAAATCCTTAGAATCAGTAGAACTGTTTGGCATGTGATCTTGATCAGCCAGATCTTGATCACTGACCATGACCTCTCGGAGTATCCTCAAGAATTCACTATCGTATTCCTTGATTTCGACGTTGCCTACCCATTGAACCCTTCGGTGTTTGGTCAGATCTGAGAAGATCTGCCCTATTATTTGGTACATTAACTTCCCTTCTTTGGTGAGAACATACTTCTTAGTTCCCTTCCCATGAGGTACGATCAATCCTCCATTTTTAAGTTTTCGGAGGATATGATGCAGGTTCTGGTCGCTCATTCGTTTGTAGTTGTAGCTCAGATAATTGTACTTTTGTTCTATCTCCCTGTGGATAAATCGAGGTTCGAGTCCGTCATCTGAGTTCTGGAGAGCATCAAGAATGAGCGGCACATGCTTGGTATTCAGAATATCCGTCATCACTTTGAACTGATCTAGTTCTTCCGCTGTATCAATCATGTCCTCAAGTAAATTTTTTAAAATCACGTAATTTATATCTAATTATAAAAAAATATTTTGTTGACATGATTTATATCTTCATAACGCGATCACAACCTAAGATGGATTTAAACATCATCATTACCGAAAATCAGCCACTCAGAAGAGTGGAGGTGACTGAGATCAGACTCAGGGACAACATCGCTTTCTCGGATCTCAAGAGATTCGCAAGTGCAATAGAGGGGAGGACAGATGGTGTGGTCTACACAGGATACGGAACGATTGGCACTACCTCTCAGATCTCTGAGGAGATGATCCAGCAGATTATTGGCACTTCAGAATTTGAACTAGTTAAGAGGACGTTGGACAGCAGTAAGGAGATCGATCGAGGTGTCTTGGAGAAGATCGCCAGGAGCATTGTTAAGAAGATATTCCCCCACATCGGGTATACAATATCAGAGAACAACAGGGTGCTGCGCGGGGACTTCAAGAATAACAGGGGGATGAGGGCGTATGACGCGTTGCAGTACAGGGTCTTCGTCACACCTTCGGGGAAGATAGGGCTGGTTCTCGATCACGTGGTCAGGAATGTCGCTTTCCTCTCTGAGCTGCTCGAAGCAGGGGCAATGGGACTAGCAGACATTCAGGGAATACCTGTTTTTGTGCCGTATGGCTCGGGGTTCAAAAGTGGAGAGATCATCGGGGTTGACAATGTCGGCATGGACGATCTCCGGGATCTGAATAACATCCGCACAACATCCTTGAGGTCATTCTACAAGAACAGTAAGAGATACTATCTAGACAAATGGCAGATAGACATTGACAATTGCCATTTGGTCGTTTTAGTGAGAATAGACGGTGAAGAAGACCGTGTCCTCTCCTACCCACTCTGTGTCGTGCGGAAGGCTCTTTCATCCAAGGACAGGCTCTTAAAATTCACAGGGAATAGAAGGAGTTCGTTCGAGAATGTGGCAGTACAGATCGAACACCTCTCGTCGATTAGATTCGGAGACCAGACAGTCACATTCGCACGGACCTCCGGGAATGCACTACTTCAAGAAGGATTTGCAAGGGGTCACTTTGACTATCCACAGATCGAGTTTGGAGGAGGTAATACCATGAAGGTCAAGAAGGGGTATAACATAAATCAGGGACTAGCGAGATACGGACCGTACTCTGGAGAGAAGAATCTCCGAGTCCACATTGTTCACCCATCAACTTTTGTGCAGGCAAAAGACTTGATGAAGGAGATCATAGAAACTGCAAGAGCATTAAATCTGGGTAGTTGGGAGAGCGGTAACATAATATCTTTGAGCAAGGGTCACAATGAATTCAATTCCACGATAAATCAGAAAGAAGAAAGTGATGTAGTCGTGGCAATCCCAGGGAGAACCGCCAACAACTCTTATAATGCCATCATGCACAAATTGGCGGAGAGGAATATTGTCAGCAAGGGGATTGAAGCCAAAACAGCTACGAAAGCTCTCAGAGACAGCAGGAGACCAAACACGGTACTGTCCGTCATGGTTAGAAGTCTGTACTCCAGATATTGTGGTGACACTGAAGCCCTGTGTGTGCTTGCAAGCGATCCGCAGATCCTTGAGGGATATACATTTCCGGTAATTCTTTCCATGGACATCAGCAGGGATCCTGGTTCAGTAAAGTCACATTCGGCCACAATCTCAGCCATGGACAAGAAGGGATTGATACTGAAATCGCCATCAAGGAGTAAGTTCAGCGAGGGGTACTTCAACCCCGAAGATGTGAAAACATGGATACTGGAGGTACTGAAAGGGATCACTCAGGAGCACTTTTCAAGATATATAGATTTCCCGGACCTGTTCATCTACATACATGACGGCACTATGTCCAGACAACAGGTCGAGGCTTTCAAGAAGGGGATCGATCTTGCCATGAAGGAATTCAGAAACATTACCTCAAAATCCTCAGAGTTCATCATTTCTGAAGTCACCAAGAAGGTACCCCTGAGGTTCTTGAGCGATGTAGGCGAAGGATCTTGGTTGAAGGACTATGACGATACTCTCTGGCTCAAGGCCTCTGAACCCAGCTATAAACTTGGTGACGCACAGCTCCTGAGGATCAGGATTAACCACGGTGACAGAAGTATGATTGTGAAATTAGCGGAGTTGCTGTATTTTCTGAGGTTCATCAACCCGGTTACTCCCTTCAATTATACAAGGGTCCCATACATGCAGCACCTTGCCCACAAATCCTCGAATGACAGACGAGTTGTGGGTGATAGGGGATTTATTCCATATTGACTCCTTCCCAAGTCAGTGTTTAACTCCGCACAATCCACCACGTCCTCCAGACCCGAAAAAGACCCAATCAGCAAATTTCTTTAACAGACAAGGATCAGATGACTCATGGACTGGTATTAAATTTGACGAGTAGGTGATATCTCTCAATGTCAAACCTCCGAATCTCAGCCCGTGGAAAGCGACCAGCGAATGGGAGGAGATCTCCCGTGTATGCTACAAGACCAGCGAGTTTCGTGAACCCGACGATATTTATATCTTCGTCAAGGACAGGAAGCAGAGCTACAGAATCCCGTCAAGTGCCCATAACGCCGAGAGATTATGGGGTGAGATATTCAGGCGAGGTCTATTCGACGCGGAGGTGACAGTGCAGCTGATGAAGACCTTGGATGAATTACGGTGTTTTCCACCTTGATATTTGAGATGTATGTGGTATTGACCATAATGGAGGATTAGGAGTCTGCGGAATTACCGTTACCTCGGCACCATATCAAATGGATTCGCAAAGGTCCTCGAATGGGAAGAAGAGAACTGTTCGTCTCTGCTTTGAACCGGGAGGAATTTTCGTGAAACCTATATTCTCGTAGTATGAGATCAGGTTGGTATTCTCTACAAGTTCACCCTCTTTGTTTCTAATAAATTGAACGTGGAGGAATACGAGTTTGCACGCAATTTTCTTTGAGGTATCAAATGAGATGAGAAGAGCCCTCTCCACAAGGAGTCTACCGAGTCCACGCCACTGCTTGTCCACTGCCAGCTTTCCCAGAAGAATAGCAGGATAGTTCATCACACCCAATCCCAAATCGTGGTAAAGTTTGTTCATGGCAAAGCAACTAGTTGATATTGAATTCGATCGCAAAGAGGTGATGGAGAGCCTGAATCGCCGAAGTACTCCCTGTGGGGAATGACCAGATCGTCAGTATATTAGATGTTGCTCACTCAGTATATTAGGTACTGCTCACTCAATGACTAAGAAATTCTGTCTTGTAGCTGATCCAATTGTGAATTGTGAGATTTGAATTATTGAAGATACTGTTTCTTTCTCTTTGCATAGTGATCATCTCACGAAATGACCCGTCCTCGGTGAGGAGGAGGTCTGCGTGGAGGATCGCACCTGCGAGGATTAAATTGTCAAAATAGTCATTGTGACCATACTTCTCCAGCTCGTAGGTCACGTCATTCAGGATGTCCATCTCAATGCCGATCACGGATATTTTGTTAGAGGTCTCTATAAATCTCAGGGCCTCGGAGAATGCGGTCTCAAGTTTGTCCCGTAAGCCCTCATTATTCCTACCTTTTCTGATTATGAGCCATTTCAGCTCCACTATTGAAACTGAGTGCACGAAAATCTGGATGGTATCCATTTCCAATAGGGACTTAAAATCTGTAATACCAAACCCATTAGATGGATCTAATCTGAACAGGGGCATCAAGAAGGTTGTATCCAGCATAATTCTCATCAGTAGCCCTCGACCCTCTTGGACTGCATTTCCTCAGAGACCCTCTCTAATTCGTCTGGGGAGACGACCAGTAATGGTTTTTTATCTATGAAATTATCGATGGAGGGGATTTGCATGATGTATAATTTCCCATTGGGTAGAACTATGAATTTGATCCTGGAACCCGGATTTAATTTCAGTTCCCGCCTTACATTGACCGGGAGATAGATCTCGCCTTTAT
>WAMJ01000138.1 GCA_015522385.1 Candidatus Heimdallarchaeota archaeon | reverse complement strand
CCTAGATTGCGAATACAGAAATTAGGTAACAAACTTGTCCTTAATTATTTCAAATCCCATCTCTGGACTCGACTAATGTATTTTTATCCATATTCAATGATTTTAAAATGGGTGTGGAATGCACTCTCCTTATTCACTATATTATTCGCAAGACTCTACATCGTGTCCAAGTAAATTATGACAGTACTGAAATACAATAGTTCGAGCCTTAAGCTACTCAGGTAATTTCTGGTCTCGGTTAATAGAATAGATTTAATAGGACAGACTCTGAATACTATATGATATGGCTGCAAGTATAGATGAGTTCCTAAAAGCGCTTGCATCAGATCATGAGAGTCTCTCCAGACTTAGGAAACTTCTTCAAATTGAAGATGATTACGCAAAAAAGTCTGACCTTGATCCAATAATTATAAATCTCGATAGACAGTACGAGGAACTCAAGGAACTTCGAATTAGTAGTGAAACTCAATTCACCAAGGTCTGGGAAGAGATCAAGGCGATACGCGAGGAGATGAAAGCACAGCGTGAGGAGATGAAAGCACAGCGTGAGGAGATGAAAGCACAGCGTGAGGAGATGAAAGCACAGCGTGAGGAGATGAAAGCACAGAGTGAAGAGCTTAAGGAGCTCCGAATTAGTAGTGAAACTCAATTTACCAAGGTCTGGGAGGAGATGAGAGCTCAACGTGAGGAGATGAGCAAAGGTTTCAAGGAAATGTGGTCTGAAGTTAGGCGTCAATCACGAAGCCTTCATAGAAGACTGGATAAACATGAGAACTGGCTCAAAAAAATGGGAGGTACAGACTTGGAGCTAGAGTCACTTTCGTGGTTTAGAGCAGTGCTGAGGGCAAAGCAGCTTCCTCATGAAGATCTAATATGGAAAAAGAAATTCCGTGATCCAAAGGAGAGAATAGGAACTTCTGACATAGAATTCGATATCTTTTCTGAAGATCCGCTTATGGCAGTCGAGGTCAGCTCTCACTTCTCAGAGATTTCAAAGGTAACTAATTTTATCAAGAAACTAGAGTTTTTAGAAGAGAAATTTAGTAGAAAAGCTCTTGGAGTCATAGTAACTTTCAGATTTGATCCCTCAATTGAGGACGCAGCAATTGAGCTAATCGAGTCCAAAAACATAGGTCTTATCAGTATCCCACTTGCTACAGATTGGCTGGAAGATTAAAATATTGAAAATCTACGTGACTTATTTGTAAGAAAATTATCTCGTTAGATGGTGATTGGCGCTTGGTATCTACCCCAGACTTTGCGGAGTGTTCCTGATATTTCACCAATCGATGCTCGTCTTCGTACTGCTTCAAGAACTATGGGAAAGAGGTTATCCGAACCTTTAGCAGCAGACTCCAACTTCTGCAAGATCTCCTTCACTGCTTCGTTATCCCTTTTCTCCTTGATTTTCTGGAGTTTGTTGACTTGGTCGTCTCTCACCCCCTCATCAACAGTCAATAATTCATACGTGTCATCCTCTTCTTGGATATACGAGTTCACACCTACGATTATCCTCTCTTTTTTGTCGATTGAGAGTTGGTACTGGAAGGCAGACTCTTGGATCTCCCGCTGAATAAACCCTTGATTGATTGCTTCGAGAACCCCAATGTCCTCTACCTGCTTAATCAGGGCACGGGCTTCGGTCTCAAGTTTATCTGTCAGCCACTCCATGTAGTATGACCCTCCAAATGGATCAATGAAATTTGGTACCCCGCTCTCTTCAGCGATTATCTGTTGTGTTCGAAGAGCTATTGTAGCAGCTTTATCTGTAGGAAGGGCGAGTGCCTCATCCATGCTGTTGGTGTGTAGGGATTGTGTTCCCCCCATGACCGCAGAAAGGGCTTGTAATGTTACCCTGACGATATTATTTTCTGGCTGCTGAGCAGTGAGAGTACTTCCACCGGTTTGTGTATGGAACCTGAGCTTCATAGACTTCTCATTCTTCGCACCGAACTCCTCCTTCATCATGGTCGCCCACATCCTCCTCGCTGCTCTGAATTTAGCGACCTCTTCCAGGAAATCGTTGTGGGCATTGAAGAAGAAACTCAGACGTGGTGCAAATTTGTCGATGTCCATCCCTGTTCTCAGTGCAGCTCTCACGTACTCTCGTGCATTTGCCAAGGTGAAAGCGATCTCCTGAACAGCGGTACTTCCTGCTTCACGAATGTGGTAGCCACTGATGCTGATAGTGTTGAACTTAGGGTAATTTTCTGAACAGTACTCGAAGATATCAGTAATGAGTCTCATAGAGGGCTCAGGTGGGAAAATATAGGTGCCCCTAGCGACATACTCCTTAAGGATATCATTCTGTATGGTTCCTGAAATTAACTTGGGATCTACCCCAGATTCCTCTGCAGTGACAGCGTACATGGCCAAGAGTATCATGGCTGGTGCATTGATCGTCATGGAGGTTGAGATCTTCGAGAGGTCAATTCCTTTAAACAGTTGTTTCATGTCCTCCACGGTGTCTATTGCCACACCCACCTTACCGACCTCACCCTCCGATAAGGGGTCATCCGAGTCTAGTCCCATTTGGGTTGGAAGGTCAAATGCAGTTGAGAGGCCGGTCTGCCCTCTCTCAAGTAGCAGGTGGAAACGCTTGTTCGTCTCCTCTGCTGTCGAGAATCCAGAGTACTGCCTCATCGTCCATTTCCTCCCGCGGTACATGGTGGGGTAAACGCCTCTTGTAAAAGGGTACACTCCTGCTTGGGGCTGGTCTGCAACAGAGGGGCTCATGGAAGCATTACTTTTTTCAGGGACATCGATACCAGAGAGAGTCTTATTATCCATTATTCGATCACCTTCACATTGTCTTTAACAAACGCGACTATCTCGTCGAGTGGTGTTCCAGGTCCGAATATGCCTATGACTCCCTCCTTCATCAGATCCTTTGCGTCGTCGTCCGGGATAATACCTCCTCCGAACACGACAATTTCTTCTGCATTCTTCTCCTTCAGAAGCTTGAGAACTTTCCTGAACAGATGGTTGTGCGCACCAGAGAGGACTGACAAGCCGATTGCATTGGCGTCTTCCTGCAGTGCAATTTCCACGATAGACTCCGGTGTCTGGTGCAGTCCAGTGTAGATCACTTCCATTCCGGCATCCCTCAGTGCACGTGCTACGACTTTAGCCCCTCTGTCATGACCATCTAATCCCGGTTTTCCAATTACAACTCGGATCTTGGAACTCATACTTAAAATGTGATTGAATACCTCTCTATTAAAATCTGCGACCTAATCATGTTCTACCCAAAGATCTCCAGTGCCTCAAAAAAATCACGGAGATTGTGAGCTTCCCACATCCTCCTGAGCTTGATATTTACTGGATTTTCACGGAGATCTAGATACTCTAAGGGTTTACCAGCAAATGCCTCGGGTGGTATCACAATCAACTCATTACTGTTTAAGTGTAGTTCCTTCAACTTATCCATCTTTATGAATGAGTTAACGTCTATTGATGTAAGGTGGTTGTGGTCTAGTCTCAGAACCTCAAGATTCTCCATGTTTTCCATGATAATCGACTGAATGGAGTTGTTTGATAGATCTAATTGACGTAAGTCTCTCAGGTTCCTAAAGATCTCAGGTCTTAGTTCCCTTATATGATTATTTCGTAGGTTCAAAACTTGAAGAGTTGGTGGGAAGGTCTCTTCCCGTTTCGGCAAGATATCTCCTAACAGATTCCGGTGAAGATCCAGATGACGTAGGTTGGTGAAAGAAGATAGGATCTGTTCATCGACATCTCGCAACCTGTTCTCATAAAGATATAGTTTCTCTAACTTTGAATTGTTTTTGAATAATCCATTGGGTAGAGATTCAAGGTTATTGCGTGAGAGATCCAATATTTCAAGGGATATAAGATCTGAGAACACGTCTGCATCAAGTTTGGTCAAATCATTGAACTCCAAGATAAGAACTTTTAGATGATCTAGTCCCTCAAACAGACCATCTGGAATTTCAACAAGCCTCGAAGAGGATATATCTAACTCGATGAGCTGTTCTTCTCCTCCGATCTCCTCAAGCTTGAAGTGTTTTGGATTGACTTGGATTCTACGGATTATATTCCGAAGTGCAGTCTTTCCATTCATCAACATTGATTCTTACTTCTCTATTAATAATAACTAAGGTCTACCTATTCTCTTTGATGAATTTTAAGAGTGAAATAATGCCCTTCTTTATTTCGATGTTCTCCTCGTTGATAGCAAGCCGGTTTAGCACAAAGATCTGGCCAAGGTGGATATTGAAATCTAACCATTCTCGGAGCTTATTCAGGGCATCTAACCTGTCTCTTCTTGATGGTGATTTCACCAGAATTTCGATATATTCATTGACGATATAGGTGGTGAGATCGTCGATCAGATTCAAGTCTTCCTTGAGTACCAATTCCTCCGGGATATCATAGAATGACGAGTAGCTGATGATCTCGGCATCCATCTCAGTGGGGTACATGTAGGATGATACTGACATAGATAAAGTTCGGAATTTCTCTGTAATTAATTGGGGAAGGGTACCTTTCAAGTGAAGTTTGACAACCTAGTAAATCTCTACGCAGATTTCTGAAATTAGTCGTGAAAAATATAAAATTAGTGATGTTTGATTCTATCTGGTTGTACTCTAGAACTGCTCACCCTCCCTAAACTTGTACTGCTTGAATATCTCCAAAGCGGCTAAAGGTAGGGCTGCAAAGATGAGAGCAATTATCCAGTCACCTAGGCTTAACATGATCAGGTTTATTCCAAAGTTCAGTGGTGTGTACATCATTAGGAGGTGGATAAACAGAGGAAGTCCCACAATCAAAAAGATGAACTTGTCCGAGTCCTTAACTCCCTCAATGAAATTCTTATTGATACGTCTGATCGAGAATACTATCATCGTTTCTACAACATAGACTACTGTAAGGAGCATAGTCCTTGCTTTAGCATGAGCAAGATGCAGGGCTGCTGGAGTTGTATAATCTCCATCAAATTTTTCCGTGACACCCAATGAATTCAGCTCATTGATCGGAATGACTCTATTGAAGGTGAGAGTGAACACAGTGAGCATCGAGGTAGCGAACACGATAATGAAGATTATCATACCGCGGAGCATGTTCTTGGGAATAAGAGCATCTTGCTCCCTCGGTTCTAGCTCCATGATGTTTTCATCCTCCTTCCCAAATATAATGGCGAGAGGTGGTAATGCGTGGACAATCATGAAAATATACGCCCTCTGTAGATCATTCAGTATGTAGTTGAGGAAGAATGCAGCTAGGAAGTACATAATTGCCTCCGCGATGTTCAGGGCGATGTAAAAGAAGATCATGATCCTGATCCTCTCGTAGAGGTTCCTACCTTCTGCAACTCCCTTGACCAAAGACACATACGAGTCGTCTGCGATGACAATATCTGCTGCCTCCTTAGCGACTTCTGTTCCTGTGATCCCCATGGCAACTCCTGCGTCAGCCATGGTGATGGCCAAAGCATCATTTACACCGTCACCTGTCATGGCCACGACTCCTCCTGCATCTTGGTACCGTTCGACGATGATCTGTTTATCCTGTGGACTGACCCTCGCAAATACACTTACCTTGAAGAATTCTTCGTCTGTAAGATTGGGAATGTCCTTCCCCTCAACGACAAGCTCGTCGGGATCGAGGATCCCAACTTTGCGTGCAATGGTTCCTGCAGTTGTGGGAGCGTCACCGGTGATCATAATGGGGAAGATCCCTGCATTATCCAAAGTTGCCACTGCGTCCTCAACTCCTGGTCTCGGGGGATCAAGTATACACATGAAACCAAGGTAGGTAAGTCCGCTCTCGATTTCTGCTCGTTCCTGTTCAAGATCATCCGATTCAGGGATCTTGTCGATCTCTTTGTACGCAAGGGATACTAGCCTGTAGCCTTCGTTGGCAAACGTGTCTATCTTCTTCATGATGTCCTTACGGGTGCTCTCTTTCATGGTAGAGCTTTGTGTCAATGAATGAACCTTTGTGCATCGTTCGAGGATGACCTCACTCGCACCTTTGGTAAATACTATGAGTCGTCCTTCATTCTGTCTGTCCTCAAATATAGCAGACATCCGCTTAACCGCAGAATCAAAAGGGTATTTCTTCACCGAGACGAACCTCTGATTGAGGTCGAAGATATTGATGTTTGACCTGAGTGCAAGGTTCATGAGGGCAATATCGGTAGCGTTTCCCAAAATGTTAATCTCGTTTACATTCTCACTGGTTTCTACAAGAGTAGCGTCATTGTTCAGGACCCCTGATGCAATAATGAATCCTAGTGTAGAGTCAATGTCCACCTTCTTGAATACCTCTTTTTCTTCTCCCTCCTCATCCCCAATGTAGATTGGCTTGTGCCGTTGATTCGGGACTTCATAATATCTTCCTCCATCCCATATCTTGACCACAGTCATCTTTGAGGTCGTCATTGTCCCAGTCTTGTCAGAACAAAGTACGGATGTTCTTCCCAAGGTCTCAACCACTGCCAGTTCCTTTACAATGACATTCTTCTGCGCCATGTGTAGAACTCCCGTGATAAGAACAACAGTAGTGAGCAGGGGAATATTGATGGGCATGACCGCCATGGCGGTTATCATAGAACTGGTGACGACTTTGGCAAAGTCCTTGAAGGAATTGATGGGAATTGTCGTTAACCTATATCCCAAAAGGAGAAAGAGGAAAAACACCATGAAGAAACCCAACCACTTTCCAATGGCGTTAACCCTAGTTCTCAGTGGGATCTCCAAAGTGTGCATCTCACCCATTGCAGCAGCAATTCTTCCCAGTTCTGTCTGATTCCCGATTGCTGTAACAACGGCTTTTGCACTCCCTGTTTGGACAAATGTACCGAAGTAGAGCATGTTTCTCCTCGCAGATATTGGTGTGTCAAGATCCAGAGCTCCACTCGGATCCTCTGCTTTGCGGACAGCAATGCTCTCACCAGTTAGGCTTGCCTCATTCACCGTGAGGTTGCTGCTCTCAATAAGTCTGCAGTCTGCTGGAATCTTGTCCCCGAGGGCAAGCTCGATGACATCTCCGACCACAAGGTTCTCGGCGAGAATCTCAACATTCAAACCATCCCTAATCACCTTAGCTTTCGGTGGTGACAGATTCTTCAACGCTTCAACCTTCTTCTGTGCCCTGTACTGCTGGAAAATTGCAAGTACCATGTTGAAAGCAATGAAAGTTAGCCAGAACCAGACTTGTCCCCTCGTCTCGGGCACTGCCAATGAAAAGAGAAAGAGCAGAGCAGTCATGATAAGATAGATCACGATTAACGTATCGAGTAAGGGGGCAATGTAGACCTCAATGATACTGGGTTTCTTGCTGTAAACCACATTCTGGCCATATAGTTCCCTCCTCGTCTCAGCTTCCTGAGAGCTTATTCCAGTCCTATAATCTGTCTGCAACAGGTTTTCTATCTCATCTGCAGTCTTATTGTACCCATCAACAGCTCGGGGTACTTTCTCACCTAGTGCTAGGGATACATCATCCATCATTGTTTGATATAGCTGGTATTTATTTGTCTATCGAGATTGTCTAATTCGATTGTAGGATATTTTACACTGATTATGGAGTGAAACTTTTCTTCAGCATGATCAATAGACGATCTCCCTCATTGAGCTTCATCTTTTTATTGTCGAACTTTACCAGTCTTCCCAATTTGTTAGAGTAAATTAAGGCAAGATTGTCATATCCAAGTGATCTCAACCTTCTTTGCCAATACTTGAGATTATCCTCAGTCACAACCTGCTCAAAGATGTGGGAATTTCCGTGGAAAACCGATGGGGGGATGTGAGCGTCGTTGAAGAACTCACGTAGAATGAGGTCCGCAACAACATACTGAGAGGGTACGACAAAATTAGTCCCGGCTCTTACGAAGGGTTTGACCTCCCGCTCGTAGACGACCGTCTGTACAAGATTCTGATTTAGTCCCTTTCTTTTGAGGCTTAGAGCCAAGATGAGCGAGTCGGTTACATCCTCGAAGAATGAAAGAACGATATCACCCTCATTGACCAGTTCTGAAACTATTTTGGCGCTCTTGTTTACCTCCCATTTGACAAGGAAATGCCCATCCTCTTTGGCTCTATCGTACTCCTCTTCGTTAGACCAGAGGACAGTAAGCTGCTTTGACTGCAGATCCAACTTGGATAGTGTGTCCTTGACAATCTGTGAGTAACCCGCCACGTGTATCTTTCTGTTATCATCTTGAAGTAGACTCTTCCAATAGCCATGTTTCCCACTGATCTGATTCCTATCAACACTGAACAGGTACTCATAGCGATCTGATACACTATTAATATCAAACTCAGGAGACCTTCCCGCTATCTGGAAGGTGTTTAGAGACAGGTTTACCGTTCCAAGGAGTTGAGCTGTGTTGAACTCCTCGAAGATATTATTCATATTCTTCGATCGGATATACCCAATTGATGCCTGCTGTGTGACAAGGGTACGTGTGTCATATGGGATGAAGGAATGATCCTCTCTTAGTATTTCCCTTAAATTACTTGCCAGAGATGTTGATAGAAGGATTGGATTATCAATTCCAACATATCTTGCTACCTCATCGGACTCCGCATTTCGAAGCTCCGCATAAATGAGAACATTCTGCGAGATAGACCTCGCATGGATGGCTGCGTGAATTGTAGCATGATCGTCGTTGAGAAGAAGGAAAATACCTTTTGCCTTGTCGAGATTCAACTTCTCAAGGACATCAATCTTGCTGACGTCCGTGATGATTGTTCTATACCCAGCAGCAATTGCGATCTGAGCTGTTTCACTGGGGTCGATCACGATGATTTCGAATCCCCTGTCCCTGAGGAGAGACGCTACCCTTCTTCCCTTTGAGCCATACCCTCCTATGATTATGTGATTCTCAAGATTCAAGGTTTTGGTCGGTATCGAACCTATATTCGAGAACCTCTCCTTCAAGATATTCTCGAATATGTCCTCGGCAGCAAACGCAAAGGTCACAAAACCACTGATGACAAGAAGGATAACCAAAATCCTAGAGAAGTCATTGGAGGGTACAACATCCCCAAATCCTACAGTTGTGAGGAGGATGATCACGAAGTAAATTGAGGTTATCCATGAGTGACCCTCAACATATTTGAAGACAAGGACATTCACTATGAACAAGACGAGGAAAATCGGTACTGCAATCCGAGACCGAATAGGGAGCTGTGAGAATCTTTCTACTATAGAAGATGGATTAACTAGCTCTTGACTCATCTCTCTCTACGAGTTTCCCACTTGACTTAAACCATTCCAGAGAGCTGCGGAATATTATCCATAATTTGAAAAATTTGGAGAATTGTATTGACGTTTCCTTATTGTTTTCTAATTTGGTGAGAACTGCTGTGCACATTGACAGTTAGAGTAGTAATTATTATAATGTATGTCGGGCCCTCTTACATGTATGGGTTTTTTTAGAATCATCTCAAGGTCATCTAAATTCGCCGTGAGAGTCAAGAAAAGGTTCATCCCACTTTTACTTATTTATGCCTTAATCGCAGGCTTTGTCGGGGCACTTGTAGATAATCTCGACTCCTACCAGACCTCCGATTTCCTCGACCAAAGAGGAGTCTACATTGAACAGGCGGAGGAATTTTCTGTAACGGGAACTCAGGGCAGTGCACTCATGAGTGCCCTTAGTAGCGCTACCTTGGAATACTCACTTGACGATATTCAGATGTTCAAATATGCTCAGCTGGACAATCAATTACGAATATATTCATTTGACCTATCACGTCCTTGGTTGCACCCCAACTTAAATCCTGATATCGTCAAAAGTGGAAGTTTTCCAAGTACTGCACGTGAGGCTCTTGTCCCCATGGGCGACATACAGAAGAGGAACTCTACAAATGGTGTAGTAATTGAGAGTACCATCGCTGTGGGCAGTGAATTCACCTTCACTACTGGATCAGGTGAGGTCACAATTGAGGTCTCTGGAATTATGGATCCATCGGATTACGTAGGGTCGGAAAATGATGACCTCTGGTTCTTCGTCGACGAATCCACCTTCAATGATATCTTGGATCTCTATGGAATGGATCCAGAAACTGACACTTTCATTCACAGCATGGCTATTCCCATTGTCATTGAGGGTTCCAATATTCCACTATTCGACATCCCAACGAACAAGGATTATGAGAACGTTGCAGACCTTGAACAAACCATCCAGCAGGACTTTCTCCCAGATACGGCTACCTATGGAAACTTCAACAGGAACGCGGAGACCTCTCCCATTGATGTGAAGCAGAAGAATAGGGCACAGGCTTTAACTATCCTTGGTTTGGCAGTAGGTGGAGGAGCTCTATTTGTCTTCATTTTCGGAATGCTGATCACCCGTTTCAGAAAGAGGGAAATTGCCATTCTCAAAGCGATGGGGTATTCAAGAGGAACCATTCAGACCTCCTTGGTAACCGAGATATTCACTGATGCAATCATTGGGTTCACTGTGGGGATGGGCCTGATCCAGTCAGTTCTCTTCTACATGTCCGACTTCGCACAGTCTACATTATTCAGACCAGTATCTGTGTGGATATCATTCCTAATTGTAGTATTAATCTCATTACCAGGAACCTTCATCATAACGTGGAGAAGCCTCGGGGTTTCGCCCATGGCAATTTTCAGGGATAAGTGATAACGATGAGTGCAGAAAAATTAATCGTAGCAAAGAATCTTGTCAAGATTTACAAGAGAGGGCGATCCGAGATGGTTCGGGCGCTGGACAATGTCAGTTTGGAGGTCCATCCTGCTGAGATGATACTCCTATATGGACCGTCTGGTTCTGGTAAATCCACACTACTCCAGTTACTCTCTGGAATGGACAAACCAACAGAGGGTACAATTGAGTACCGTGGTCAGGATATTACGACATGGAGTGATGCGGATCTGACAAAGTACAGGAGGGATGAGGTTGGATTCGTCTTCCAGTCATGGGAGTTGATTGACCACCTAACTGCTCTGGAGAATGTCGAAGTTCCCCTATATCCAACCAACGTACCTTCTGGTGAGGTCAAGACAAAGGCCATTCAACTCCTGAGAAAGATGGAGCTTTTGGACAGGGAAGAGCATTACCCCAAGGAGCTCTCCGGTGGAGAGCAGCAAAGAGTAGCACTTGCAAGGGCCTTGATCAAGGAGCCAAAGGTCATCTTCGCCGATGAGCCAACTGGAAACCTAGACTCTGAGACAGGGGAGATGATCATGCGCATGCTTAAGATCGTTTGTAGGCAGGGTACAGCCGTTATCATTGCTACCCATAATGAGAGCTTGAGAAAGTACGCAGACCGCACTATCAAACTCTTTGACGGGAAAATGG
>WAMJ01000137.1 GCA_015522385.1 Candidatus Heimdallarchaeota archaeon | reverse complement strand
GATCCCTGGTGTTGTCTTCCTCGAGTCCTCGGACGACCTGACCACGCTCTCCATCGCCATGGACAATGTGAGCAGGCAGTACCAACAGATGCGCTTTGTTATGTGGCCGCTCTCACTACTCGCCTTGTTCACCGAGATTAAGTCACTGACGGGTTTCATGCAGACACAGATCGCCCGAGTGGCATCTCGTAAACAGCTGATCCTCTTCGTGCTCGATCGCGGAGTTCTGGAGTCGCGAGAGACCGCGATCATCGAGTCCCTCCTTGACGGCGTTCTGGAGACAAAGATCGAGGTGGGTACCACGTCAACCGAGATGTTCCGCATCAAGTTCTACCAGGGGGCTGACATCTCGGAGCTCTCCTCGTGGATCACCATCGGATAGGTCTAAAGGAATAAGAAATGTAAGTATTCAAACATGATTACTCGTCACATTAAATCGTCCCCAATCTGGATCAAAATACCCACCTCGGAGGTTATATGTGTCGATTATTGAGCTATGAGAACATTCCCAGATACTTTTTTCTGTTCTCTTCCATCCGCGTTAATATGTTAGGTATCTCGTTGATAATATCAGTTGCCAATAAGCTATTCCCATATCTATCTGCAGATCTTTCTCCAGCTCTCCCCATGATGTAGGTACCGATCGCAGCCGCGAACAGGGGATTCTTCACGAAGCAGGTTACAGATGCTATTATACCGGCCAAGACGTCACCGGTCCCTCCGACTGTCATCCCTGGATGTCCTGTATAGTTGAGAAATGTCCTGTAGCCGTTGGTGATGATGTCCACCTTTCCCTTGAGCACGATGGTGCACTGGAGTTTCTTTGCTCTCTCTTCCAGAAATGTGACGAGTTCCTGCTTGTCCTTTGGAACATCTTCACCGAGGAGGTACCGAAGTTCTGCCCTGTGGGGTGTGAGAATGGCGTGCGTATTGTACAGGATCTCGTTGTGCCCACGAAATGCCCGCAACCCGTCGGCGTCCAGAACGAGCTGGATCTTGTTCCCTATTTTCTTCACGAACTCCCGGACGAATTTCCAGACCTCCTGCTTGTTCGATATGCCCATACCCATGACCACGGTCTCGTGCCTTCTCAGCGCCAGCTCGTATATCTGGTTGAGCGATTTTGGGGTCAGGTACTTCCCCTTCACCTTCGTGATGAGGAAGTTCTCCGAGTACCCTGCAACCACGTCCCTGATGGACTCCGGTATCACTGTTCGTACGGTGTCCACTCCCATCCGAAGAGCAGCCCTTGTAGAGAGCACGGGTGCTCCGGTGAACTCATCCGAACCGCCAATGATCATGAGACGACCATTGTCCCCTTTGTGGGACTCGCTGTCTCTCTCCCTGAAGAAGTATGCATAGAGGTGATTGTCTGTGACAAAGTTGTCGAAGGAGTGTATCCCGATATCAACACATACATACTTGAGTCCAGATTTCTCCAGACCCCGTTTGGAGTACTGCATAGTGAGTGTCAATGTCGGTCTGAACTCGGATCCATGCCATTCCCCTGAATTGCAATCCATTCCCGACGGTATATCAATTGAGATGAGAGTTTTCTCAGGTTCACTCTCGGGAGGAGCAATCTTTGCTAAAGCAGTTAGGTAGAGGTCGTAAGGTGACCTTATCGGTGATGATATGTTTATTCCGAAAATACTGTCTATGATCAGGAAGTGTCTGTTGATGATCTCATTGTACTGCTTGATGTCAATCAGTTTCCACTTCTCGGATCTTGGAGAACAGAATTCTGCTTCTAGCTCCGTTGGAGGAAGTACCTGAAGAAGATTACCTCGATCCAATTTCTCAAGGTCAACCTCAGCTTCCCTGGCTTCTGTACTCCTCATCGGTTTTGAGGAGAGCTGAACTACTGTCACCTTCCAGTCGTTCTCGATGAGTACTCTAGCGAGTACCAATCCGTCACCACCATTGTTACTGGATGATATGAGAATGGTTACCGGCTGTTTCTCCAGATTATTCATGATGTATTCTGCGCATCCTCTTCCTGCTCTCTCCATGAGCATAGATGGGTTCGTCCCGGAGTAGTATGCCCTGGACTCAATTGCCCTCATCTCCTCTCTCGATATACCTTTGATCTCACTGAGGGAGAGAGACTTCCACTTTTCTATCGTTTCCACTTAGGGTTTTATCGATAATTTAGGTATAAAAATCCAAAGTAGCCTAACAATATCTATTGCTAATTTTTTGGATGACAACATTTTTCCAATAGATCATATCGCATTAATCAGCTTCTGTAGCTGGCTGAGGTAGCTCAGTGTGGATCCAGCCATGTCTTCGATCTGGTGGATCACTCCGCTGTCCTTGCCGGAGTCTGAAATTTCCTCCTCGTCGTCACCCTCGGTGTATCCCCCGGCATAGTCCGCACCCTGCCTTTTCATAGAGCATATGTTGAGGAACTCTACGTCGACATCAAGCTTCTCCTCCTCGGCCATGTATCCGACGTCTACCTTTGAGACGAACTCTCCCTTCGAGGCCATGTAGTATGCTTGTGTAGCTAACAGGACTGCCTCGATGCTCATGAATTCAATTTGGGCATTAATCTCCTCGATGAACTCCTCCTCAAATGCAGGTTCAGACAGCGTGTTCACGATGGCGGTGATGGACTCATTGACCACTGAGGAGGCACTTCCCTTGATGAGCGATGGGTCGATCTCTAGACCTGCGTAGGGATTGTTGTCGGGGAGGAACTTCTTCTTATCCGCTGAGTACACTAGGGCGGTCTTCAGTGCCAGTGCCTTCAATCCTTGGAATGCTTTTATGTCACCGTTGACCGGCATCTGTGACTCGAAGTAGATCTCGAAGTTGACGAGCGTGGTGAACATGGGGTTGTCCTTGTAATTCTGGAATACCTGTGCAGCGTTCTTCATCGTCTCCGCGGGATTTTCGAGGTCGTCCTTGAGCACGAGAACAAAGTTGACATCAGAGACCCCTGGGAAGACCGAAGAACCTGCAGAACTGCCGATGATGTAGAAAGCAGCCATCGCTTCCCCGAGGGTCTTGGACATCTCCATACCCAGTTTCTTCTGGAACATCACATACTCCATTGGTATTTGCGAACTCATACATTCCAAGCGGAGGAAGAAAATTAAAACCTATCCCTCACTCACGATTGAAAAACCACTAGAGCAGAAATCCATTTGATGACATGATCGGATTGATCCAAGGTAATCAATAAATTCAACCTGTCAGGAAGTCCATCTTGTCAATTATGACGTCTGGATT
>WAMJ01000136.1 GCA_015522385.1 Candidatus Heimdallarchaeota archaeon | reverse complement strand
TACCTCGCCACCGTCGTGGACACCAGGGACATTAAAGGTGAGAACGTTGCACTCATGGACTCCTGCGTAGGAACAGACTCCCACACACCAATGGTCAACGGACTGGGGGTTATGGGATGGGGAGTCGGAGGTATTGAGGCAGAGGCAGTGATGCTCGGCCAACCTTACTACATGGTACTACCAGAGGTCATCGGCTTCAAGCTCACAGGGTCACTACCCGAGGGAGCGACAGCCACTGACATGGTTCTAACCGTCGTGCAGATGCTGAGGAAGAAGGGAGTGGTCGGCAAGTTCGTGGAATTCTACGGAGATGGTCTGAACAACCTCTCAGTTCCAGACAAGGCGACCATTTCCAACATGGCACCAGAGTATGGGGCCACAATGGGATACTTCCCAGTTGATGAGGCGACACTCGCCTACCTCAGGCTCACCGCAAGGGACGAGGAACACATCAAGTTCGTCGAGGAGTACACCAAGGAACAGAAACTGTTCAGGTTCCCCGACTCTGCAGAACCACAATTCAGTGACACCCTCGAACTGGATCTCTCAACCGTGCAACCATCGATCGCGGGACCACTCAACCCTGAGGAAAGGGTCTCACTGTCAGGTGCTCTTGAGAGGGCTTTGGAGTTCCAAGAAGCGCACATCTCCAAGAGGAGCAAGGACGCAGCTATAGTTCACACAGAGGTGAACTACATGGGAGAGACATTCGACTTCACAGATGGAAATGTCGTCATTGCAGCCATTACTAGTTGTACCAACACCTCCAATCCATCCGTTATGGTGGGTGCGGGACTAGTTGCAAAGAAAGCGGTGGATAAGGGTCTCATGACCAAGCCCTATGTCAAGACCAGCTTCGCCCCTGGTTCGCTGGTTGTTACTGAGTACATGCGCAATCTTGGTCTTGACACCTACCTCAACAAGCTGAGGTTCAACCTCGTTGGGTACGGCTGCACTTCGTGCATCGGGAACAGCGGCCCACTCCCCGATCCAATCAGGGACGCAATTGTGGACAACAACATCTACGCAAGTTCGGTGCTTTCGGGTAATAGGAACTTTGCGGGAAGGGTAAGTCCCTACACCCTTGGGAATTACTTGGCCTCACCCATGCTTGTCGTGGCATATGCTCTGGCTGGTCGAACCGACATAGACCTGACGACACAACCACTGGCAGTCAACGACAAGGGAGAAGAGGTCTTCCTCAAGGACATCTGGCCCGATCAGCGCGAGATCAAAGAGGCGATCGAGAAGGGCATTAACCCATCCATCTTCACAAAATACTACTCACGCATCCTCCTCGGGGACATCAACTGGCAGGCACTCAATGCCCCACAGTCCACTCTCTTCGACTGGAAGGACGAGTCAACTTACGTCAGATTACCACCGTTCTTCGAGGGCTTCTCGCGGGACCCCGCACCCCCACAGGACATCAGAGGTGCACGTGTTCTCGAACTCCTTGACGACAAGATCTCCACAGATCACATTAGCCCTGCCGGAGTCATCGCAGAGGATAGTCCTGCAGGACAGTACCTGAAGGAGCATGGAGTGACTAAGGAGCTCTTCAACTCATACGGATCAAGAAGGGGTAATCACGAGGTCATGATGAGAGGAACATTCGCCAACGTGAGGGTAGAGAACCAGTTGGCAGAGGGCAAGAAGGGATGGTGGACAAAGTACATCCCAACCAACGAAATCATGACCACCTACGACGCCTCCCGTAAGTACATACAAGAAGGCATTCCAGTCATCGGGATCGGAGGTGCTCAGTACGGTCAGGGATCGTCCCGTGACTGGGCAGCTAAGGGTCCAGCACTCCTCGGGATGAAAGCGGTCATTGCAGAGTCATTCGAGAGAATCCACCGATCAAACCTCGTAGGTATGGGAGTTTTACCCCTGCAGTTCCAGAATGGACAGGGATGGAGGAAATTAGGACTCGACGGTAGCGAAACATTCGACATCACGGGTATCAGCGAGGGACTCGACCTCTACAAAGAGCTAACAGTGACAGCCACCAAGTCCGATGGCTCTAATGTAGAGTTCAAGGTGACAGCTCTGCTGTACACCGAGCCTGAAATCGAGTATATCCGTTTTGGCGGGATTCTACCGTACGTCCTCGCACAGCTTCTACAGAACTGATTAGAGACTATTTTATCCTCAATTCAGAAACCTATAAATTTTGAGTGAACAATCCCACTCTATGTCAAAGGATCTCAAGAGAGGAGAGCGTAGACTCGACGACGACTACAATATCACCTTTGATGACCTCTCATGCAGTACAAGCCTCCCGGGTAGATTCCTCCTTTTACTAATTCCAATCTTCAGCATACTCCTAACCACAGGTGCTATCCTTTTGATCATCTACAACGTCAGGGAATTTGAGGTCCCACCAGGACTCGCACTCACAATATCTGCATCTGTCGGGGTAGGGGTTTTCCTGCTCGGACTCATTGGGGGCAAGATCTGGCAGACCATCGGGAGAATCATGGCAACATCAACCTACATGATCTACCTCAAGGAGAACAAGTCCATTTTCCAGAAGATATTCGGCTGGTTCTATACCAAATTCGTTGAGAAAGACGCACAGGTCTATCTTGAAGGACGGGCGGAAGATCCCAGACTTGGAAACATATTTAACCTCACAAAGCTCGTGGCGAGGATATCAATCTCACAAGTAAGCTTCTTCATCGTAGCCACCCAGTTCCTCTCCCGACCTCTTGTGAACTACATCGTCAGCTTGCTCCCGGGGATATTTCTCTCCAGAGCTCAGCAACTCGTCGCCCAGAATATACTCGCTCTGGGAATAAGCGTCGTCCTCATGACCCTCTACCTCCCTATGTCATTCATTATTGAGGACTCCAATATCAGGACATGGATACCAAAAGACAGGAAAATCAGCACTCCGAGTGAGACCATCAGAAACCAGATCGACAGCATCGTCAGCTTCGGTGCAATACTCACAGGATGGGGGATTTACCAAACTCAAGTCCTCGATCAAGGAGCGCTCTTCTTCCTCAACTCATTGAGCAACCAGTGGGTACTACAGGGATTCGACGTCGTTCAGCTCGTGGACTACCTCCTGTGGCTGATCGGACTCCTCCTCCTGTCTTGGCCGTTTATCCTCCCTGCTGCGTACTACTATTTCCTCACACACCACAAGACAGTGAACAACTTCAGAGCAACTGCACACTCCAAGGGTGTACCGATCGGCGTGTCCAAGGTCAGACTACCCGACACGGGTGAGCTACATGTCATCCAAGAATTTGTAGAGAAGAACAAATGAAAGAATCGAATGCTTCAAATAAGCTCCAGATGCTATGAGATTGATCGCAGTATCCCTGTGGTCTCGGGCACATGGTGTAGTGGAAGCATGGTGGCCTTCGGAGCCATAGACCGGGGTTCGAATCCCTGTGTGCCCAATACTATATTTGAGATACCCTAATTGTTGTTTTCACTATAATTTCGAGCCTTGAACGGATCGATCAACTCGATGAATCTTCCAACACTACCCTTCGACTGGATAAGTACATCCCTGTTCTTAAGAGTGCACCGGATGTCGTTCTCCACACAGAATCCGTGGAAGTATAACAGAAGTGGTTTAGAGTATGAGGTGTAGGACAGGTTCAGGTACTTCCCCTCCTTCAGGTAGATCGAGCCGTCGGTGTCGAAAAGTCCTCTGACGACATCCTTCCTGTAAGGGAAAAGAGCGGATGGCACTGCAACTTGGTTCCTCACCTTGTCTCCTCTCACCATCCCAAAATCGACCAGTAGCTCGGTCAGTCTCTTGGAGTAGATCTTTAGTTGGATGCAGTTCTCGGACAGAGAGTAGGCTGTCGCTTTCAGTCCGAAGAGGGAGATGGTGAGATTGATTATGTGCTCTGCAAACCTCTGCTCCTTGGAGTTCAGAGTAATGACGATCGACTTTCTGGAGAGATACCCGTCACCGAGTACGATTCCGATGAATTCTGCCAACTCTGGGCTTGGTTGGATCGATGTAATGACCGTCCTGTACTCGTTTTTTGCGGGTTTGCCGAGGACTGTGGTAACGTTGAAACCTACAGTGTCACCGAGAGCTTCGAGCTGGGACGAGGTCACGGGGGAGTGTTTGTAGAACTGGTTCCTGAAGTCGGTTCCTGTGATTCTGGCGATCTCACGAAGTGTCACACCTGCCGCTCTACACCTCTGCCTTAACCTGTCCCATGAAGATGGGGAGAACCAGAGGACGGTTTCTCGGGAGAAGGGCATAACCTATCTCCACACATCTTGTACATAAATATCCTGAGAGCAGTCTATTGGATTGTGACGGTAAAATCAGTTATACCTTAAGGTAATAGAATTTACTCGTTGCTAGAAATTTTCTTAACCTGAAATTTCTAAAATGGTGTATGACCATTAAGGATGAGGAGATTAACGAAATATATCGTGAATTAATTATGAAAGTTGGATGGGAGAACTATAATAAAGAAAAAATTGAAATTAACATTGAAGATCAGAGAGTACGTCATGCATTAGCAATCTATAAATCGATATCTGATGAAAAGGAACATTGTAATAAACAGTTAGAAGAGACGTGCCAGAAACTCAATTTCATCAGGTATTTTTGCATAATTGAACTAATCCTAAGGGAGAGCAGAAAACAAAATAGTAGGCAATTCAACTCCTTGGGAGCAATATTACTAGGTTATGAAAAAGAGTGGTGGATACAGAAGGTATACGAGAGTTTGAATACTGTTTTCGATTTACGAAATAAATTAGTTCATGAATTCAATTACGGTATTGAGAATGAGACAGCAAATACCACATCAGACCTGAACCCAGAGTATTTATCAAGCAACTTGAAAAAAATTATTAATCTTCTTATACTTCGAATTGTTGGAGAAGATAGAAAGTCATTCATACAAAAACTTAGATCTGATTGGAATGAGCTCTATCAATATTCGAACCAGATACCACTGATTGTTCAGAAATACGAACACATCTCGAATAATATTCCACATAGTATATTCGATGAAAGTATAAAAAAGATCATAGCTAAGAATTTCGGAAGTGAAGAACCTCCTGAAAATTCATTCAGTCTTGGACTGAGTGCATATGGCGGGTTATTGCTAAAAACAGACTACACAATTAATATCGAGAATTACTTTCACAATAGTAGTATAAGATCATCAGAAAATAGGGTTCTACCTGACAAAACACTGTTAGAAGAGGTATCGAGAGTGCTGATTAAAGAAATATGTATACTTCAGAAGAAGTTGGGTTTTAAGGATAAATCAAATTCAACGAAAAAAAAAGAGGGAGAGTTTCGCTTAATATCGTTGTATAGTAAATCTCCACAAGCTCTTGTATTTGAGATCGGTTGGCTTTTAAGGTATGTTAAATTGCCCATCTACACTACCCTAGAGATTAGAAATATTGATGATAATGACGGAAGTAAAAACTACAAATTTGTTTATTATAGAATACAGAAAAAATTCTCTATCGATAGTTCTGGAGAGAGTATCACATTTGACAAAGAAGTCATACAGGAAGGTGACTCGGGTACGATGATTATACTAAAACCAAAAAAGAAAATGATTAAAGCCGCATGCGATAGATTCCCAAATCATCAAATCATCAGTTGTTTCAATAAAGGACTGGTCATAAATGACAAAAATGAGATCCAAGCCTATGCCCAAATAATTGTTAAGTTGATAGAAAGTATCAAATCTGAGGAAATCTTTTTGGCAATGCGATTGCCTACTGCGCTAGTACTGCAACTTGGGTACAGTGTGTATGGATTAGGGAAAACAATTCATTTATACGAGTGGAGACAAAAGAACCCTATATCTGCACCAGAGCTTCATGAATTTTTCACTCTAAGGAAAGAAGTGATAGAAGAGCAGATGTTTCGTCATACTCAAGACCAGTATTTCTCAAGAACTGCCAAATACCCCCAGCCTCCTCAATCACTTTAAGAGTGATCCGTATCTTTCTCTCCCTAGTGTCATACCGTGAAGAGACATAATCTCGAATAATGTCTTCATCTGGCATTCCTGCTAGTTTCTGCAACATAGCAACAATCATACCTGTCCGATCTTTCCCTGCATGGCAGTGAATCATGATGGGTTTCTCCTCCCTGATAATCAGTCGCATAACCTCTGATATCTCATCTCCATAGTGCCTAGGGAAGTACTCGTAGAAGAATGGATCCACCCCGATCTCGGTGTAGACCATCCCGTGCGGTTTGACATGTTTCTCGCCGACTGGGACATTGTGATAAGAAACATCAGGGAGCTCATAGGGGAATGCTTCCGTTTCCTCCCTGTACCGGAGATCGACAACTGTCCGAATATGGGAAAATACCTTGGATGAAGAGGGATGGATATTGGTTCCAGGAGTGGAGGATCTGTAGATCACACCCGATTTAACGACCGATGGATTGACTGTTGATATGTCCCTGAGGTTCCAGACAAGGTTCTGTTTATGGAACTTGGAGAGGAAAGTAGGAGTACCATTCTCTAGATTTGGGTACTTCTTCCTCACCCTTCGAAGGGCATCTAGTATCCAAGTGAGGAGTTGCTCTCGTCTAAGGACACCATTTACTAGATCTGAGTTGGGGTCGAAATCTTTCTTGTATTTCCGCTGTAGATCTTGGGGAATCTTTCTCAGGAGTTGTTTAGGGAGATAGCTGAATTCCTCATATCCCGCGAGATGGTACTCTATAGTGTATAGATGCTGGAGTACGAGGAACTGGTAGAACATGAAACGGTACTTATCAGAGCTCTGATTTGCGATGGTCATGCTGTAAAAGCTCTCAACTGTTCGGTTGATATGGTATTTGATGCGCTCTTCGATGCTTACCTCGGCCTCGGGAATGGAGAGGTTTGTCTTGTTGACCAGAAATCTAAATGAGCCTCCTCCCTGAAGAGTCTCCAATTTTGTGATATCCTCCGCTATGGTGACGTCTACCTTGAGGGTGAAATTATCGAGGATGTAGAATAGAACAATCCTGTCCTCGTACTCGATGGAATAATCATTGTGGTCTTCCAAATGTTTGACCAAACGTCCCCTGTTCTTGGTGACGACCATGAGGTCAAGGTCTGACAGGAGGTCGTGACTGTCATCAGCTCGGGTGCCATAGATCAACAGGGCGGTAATCTCGTCGTCTTCTTTGGCTAAGGAAGTGACACGATGAAGTATATCTTCAATCTTCTTTATTCTGTCCATGGATGTCTTCCTCCAATTTTCCCACCATACATTCTTAACTTCACCAATCTCCCTTTCTAAGGAATGTATTGTCGATGACTAGACCGTCCAAACCCATCAGCTTGGCCGATTTCATTGCATCCTCCGCCGTGTGGACAATGGGCTCACCTGCCACATTGAATGACGTGTTGATGAGGCAGGGGTACCCGTAGGTCTCGTCCATTATGGTCAGTATCTCCGAGATCAACCCGAGATCAGGATCCTTTGAATCTACCACCTGAGGTCGGCTGGTGTTGTCGACGTGAACAACCGCAGGTATTCGTTCTATGTACCTCTCTTTTACCTTAAATTCCTGGAGCATATACTTAGCGAATTCACCCACCACCTCATCCTCGAATATCTCCGAGACATTTTGCTCAAGCACAATTGGAGCGAGCGGTCGGTACCACTCACGTCTTTTGAGGTCGATACTTACCTTCTGGAACATCTTCTTCTCAGGTATAGCGAGTATCGACCTGTGACCGAGGGCTCTGGGACCAGCTTCCGCGTAGCCAGTTCTGACTCCGATGACCTTTCCCTCACTTAGAAGCCTACAGACCTCGTCAACTGAGAATTCCAGATCGTACTGCCACTCGGGTATCCCATGGTTGTTGAGATAGACTGATGACTTCTTGGTGTTTACTCCCTCTAGGAAGTTGATGTAACTCACCGCTCCCAGTGAGAGTCCTGAATCTCCTGCGGGAGGGGGGATGTAGACATTTTTGAACATCCCCGACTGGAGGAGTTTCGAGTTGAACTTGATGTTAAGTGCAGCGCCACCAGAGTAATAGAGGTATTCTGCACCAGTTTGCATTCTGTATCGGTTGATGTATTCAAGGAGCTTGTCCTCAAAGTTCTTCTGGAAACCGTAAGCTATGTCCATGGCGAATTGGGACCTCTGGTCGAGGGAGACCTCATATCCGAAAGTGCGAAATGCAGAACTTTTGATCTTCTCAAGTGGGTACTTCTCGAATGACCAGAACATTTCATTAGCTCTTAACCAGTCAATCATTTTCGGGTGGTATCGTCCATATGATGAATATCCCATGAGTTTTCCCGGCATGGACAGGTACTTGTCCCTCGGTATCTCAAGGAAGTGCCGTGCAAGATCGTTGTACGAGAATGACATCAGGGTCGAATGGAGCTCTTTCCCAAAGTGGATTAGGTGGATTTCTCCAGATTTGTAGTGCCATACACTGGAGTTTGATACCGATGCAGCACCATCTATGTGGACAAGGAGAGAGTTGTCTTTGAACATGGAGTAGAACGGGACGGATGAGAAGATGTGGGCAAGCTCGTGGGGGACAATTGTAGCTGTTCTCTCCTCACCGAATAATGATCCTGAAACATCCACAACCTGTGGAGTACTCGTTCCCTCATGGAGAAACCTGACTGCACCGTCCGTACTCTTGAAGTCGTTGCTTGAGACCCTGAAGAACTTGTTGTCAAGAGCAAAGGTATTGACCAGAGCAAGACGTACCTCGGGATTAGATAGGTTAAAGTCTTGTCTAATTTCCGAGAGATAATTTGGTAGACCATTGTCGTACTTCCTGCGGGTGATTCTCTCCAGTTGAACGTATTTGGAGATCTCCCCGTTGTTGGAGTAGGCAATGGAATGGTCGTGGGTCCATCTGTTGGTCTGTCCGAATATTCCGACTACTTCCATCAACTCACTCTCCAATGATGTGAACTGTGGTACCGTCCTCGTCCACGATACACCGGACTCCATCCTCATCAATTGCATAGGCAAAGCCGTTGTAGAACGGCTCAATACTTATGAATCTCCTGCTATAAGCTTCTCCTCCTGCTATTGTGACATGAAACCATCCACGTTTATCCTTGGCCCGGGCAAACCCTTTGTGGAATACATCAAGCTCTTCATAGAATTTCGAGTGAAGGAACTCACCCAATTGGTTAATGTGCGAGCAACCTCGCGGAGTTCTCACAACTGCGAATTCGTCCTTGAAGTCACCAGCATAGAGATATCGTTCATTGTATAGATCTTCACCACCGAGATCTATGTGGAAGTAACGACCACCTTCCCTAACTGTGCAGGCACCGTATTGGTAGTTTCCAACCCAGTCGAATTGACGGAAGTAGAGTGGTTTCCCATCCGTGGTTATATGGTACCATCGCCCGTTATCTACCACTGCAGCCCTCTCCTGATAGTAGCCAAATGTCCTATCGTACCTTTTGGTGTATATCGCGTCACCGTTAGATTTGATGTGGTACCAACCCGTTGAATCTTGGACAGGTGCGTACCCAGGAGCATGGAACTTCAGTACCTGTGTAAATTCATGGGGGTACATACGTTTCCCGTGGGCAAGGTGGTATCTTCCATCTGGGGATACATACGATTTCTTCCAATCCATCATGATTCCCTCCTCATATTACAGCTCCTGCACAACGGGTTGTCATTGTAGTTCTCCACAAGATAACGGTACTCCTCTCCTTCCCAGATTTTTGTGAACCCATCAGAGCTAAGATTACCAAAGTAACCAAGGGTCTTCCTGTCTTCGTCAGGAGCGCAACAGGGGTTGAAACGACCATCCCACGCAACCCAAGCTTCCTTCCCGAGGAATGGGCACACCGAATTCTCCAGTAATCGCTCAGGAGCGTTATCGTCCAGTTCGTAGAAATTATCAAGCCTGATCTTCGAACCATCCTGACGAGGATTAGCCTCAACGACCCTGTAGACTTCTTGGACGGTTTCATTCCATCGTCTTATTGCATCAGTGTTTCTTCTCATTGACTGCTCCTTTATCTCGTCAAAATGAGCCCATAGGTGATGACCTTTGACCCTATCTACTCCAAGATCGATGGCCATCTTTACAAGATCGGGGAATTCACGATAGTTCATTTCCATGAAGGTCAGTTGCAGAGTAACAGAAGCATAATCTCCAGTTTTTGCATACTCATCCCTGTAGGCAATGAATTGCTTCAAAGAATCCAGCCGTTTGTCATAGTTCGAGTTTACCATCACCTTCTCCTGCGTCTCCTTGGTGAATCCATTCCACGATATCTTTACATCACTTAACACGGGGACAAGTATCTCTGCCCATTCCTTAGCACTCATCCGAGGAAAAGTACCATTTGTCGTCAGATTAAGTTTGACATTGAAACGTTTGCACATCTTGATGATGTCATTAAAATTCTTGTAGAGGAGGGGCTCACCCATGGTTGAAGGGATAATCTCCACAAGGTTGTCATAATTCTCAGTCACCTCTTGTAAAACACTTTCTATTACAGATATATCCATCCTCCTTCGTTTTGGAGTGTTTCCTTTAGACACCCGGAGTTGCTTAAGATTGCTGTATGTGCTAAACTCCTCACACATAACACAGCGAAGATTACAGTCATCAGGGTTGGTGTCAAATGTTATCCTCCATGGTCCATTCATTGTGACAACCTCCTGTAATGGTGTATGATTTTCTCGATATGCATATCCTGCGAGAGGACATTTCCATCAGGACTGTTGAGATATCCCCTCTGGCCAAGATCAGCGATGAGAGATGGGTTGTCTACCACCCTCTGCATTGTCTCACGGAGTGACTTGATATCGCGATGCTTGAACGTAAGGCCGTTCAAACCGTCTTTGATGAATTCAGACATTCCACCAACATTGGCAGTTATTACCAGAGTACGGGTCTGAAGAGCTTCATGAATCACCAGAGGTGAATTCTCAAACCAGATTGAGGGGACAACAATTACATC
Organism: Candidatus Heimdallarchaeota archaeon; assembly: GCA_015522385.1. Next base: position 34,236 of record WAMJ01000136.1, on the reverse strand, counting down.
CACGTGATTGAAGACTTTCTCCACGATATCTTCATTCTGGTACTCTGGCAACCATTCAATTCTTAGTCCAGATGACAGTTCCTTTAGGTAAGGAGTTGTCTCATTTCTCTCTCTACCATATATCAGTAATTTTACATTTCCTCTAACTTTTGAGAATGCTTCGATTAGATGGTGGATGCCCTTAGCCCGAATATGAGTCCCTATATAGCCAAAGACAATCTCAGTACCACGATCTCTCTGCCTACCTTCAAGAACATCTAAGTTGAAACCGTAATCAAGGATAGACAGATTTGATATTCCAAGTTCCTTCTTCAAAATAGATCCAAGAAACTCCGAGGGGGAGATGAATAAATCAATTTTCGGAAGTAACTTCCCTATCTCTTCTCTTCTTGCCCTCACCCAATTCTCCCAATACTCTATATCCTTCTCGTGATCAATACCAGTGAAATATCTTGAGTAGCAGTGAACTGCACATTTTCGATCCTCTTGACCGTGGCAAAGTTGATTAATATGTGCTTCTCCATAATTAATTTGTAGGAATTGTCCACGTGGACAGGCAAGCCAGAAGTCATGTAGAGTGAAGACAATTTTTGATCCAATACTATGCGCTTCAGAGATCAACCCAAGGGAAAGATGGTTGAGATGGTTGAAGTGGACGATGTTTGGTCTGAATTCAGTGAGTATCTGTCTGAATTGCCGATCCACCTCTGTTGTCACATAACGATCTTTCTGTCTTGCCACATTGATCAGGTCGACATGGTAGGAAATACCGTTGTTTTGAACTGTCATAGATGATATCTCAAAATCTCTTACGAACGGATTTTCGAACCTGCTAAAGACCCTTACCTCTAATCCAGCCTTGCACAATCCCTCAACTAATGTCTGAGTGTAGATTTCAGAGCCAGCATTAAAGGTAGGAGGGAAACCGTGATTAACAACAAGTACCTTCATGATACAACCTCTGCCATGGTTTTCTCAAGAAAATCAATATAGTTTCTTACCCCAGTGGTTATATCCATAGAAGGGGAATACCCAAGGAGTTTCTTGGCCCTATCGTAATTTCCTACAAAATTCCCGACATCGTAATGTCTGGGGTATCCGATGACAACCTCTGAACTTGAACGGGTGTACTCTATGATAATTGAGGCTAGTTGTTCTAAAGAGGTCTCAACTCTGGTGCAAATATTCAGAGATTCATGAAAGGTAGGAAGGACATCTCTATCATTCAAGTGTTTGACTGCTAGACAAATACCCTCAACTGTATCTTTGACATGTGTGAAATCAAAAGTATTACCTTTTCCATTAATGGTAATAGTCTCCTCAGAAATAGCTTGGTGAATAAACTTAGGAACCACCCGATCGAGGTGATCACGAATCCCGCCGTATACATTTGAGAATCTAAGAGACAATACCTTCCCACCATCTCTGGCATAGATTTTCGTGATGTTCTCGGCAGCTACTTTTGATATACCGTAGTGATTAATGGGATTACAGGCTTGATCCTCCCCAACAGGTTTCTGTTGATTTTCTCCATAGACCTCACGGCTACTCCCGTAGATGAGCCATGGTTTGGGTTTTAATCTCGACATCTTCTCAATAACCGAGGTCGTACCAATGACGTTAACCTTGTAGGTGTTAAATGGGTCATTCTCCGCGTTGATGACTCGGGATACAGCTGCGAGATGCACTACACCCTCCGTCCCATTGGGTAAGGAAATATCGGATATATCTCCCCTGAGGTATTCTACCCCCTCTATTAGTTCAATGGGATCTCTGGTGTCAATTGAGACTAGATCATAGTGATTGGATAATGACCGAATCAATTCGGTCCCTATCAATCCAGATCCACCAGTTATCACAATCATATTAATTCAACGCCAACAAAATCTATTAAAAATGTATCCAGAGCCTCTGGTGAAATTCAGGAGAGGAAATTACACTGTCTCAGAATTCATATAGTGGATTACATGTTTTCCGAAATTTCACTAATTATATCGTCATTTTCCGAAAATAGTAATAACATATCAGTGAACTGGACAAATTAATGAGTGGAGATACACTGACTATTTCAGCTATTGGAAGACCTGACAAGTATAGGCAGACATTTGTGCGAATGTTGACAATTTATAATTCATACGGGATAATAGCACTATTCTCAGATGAGAGTAAGGGGTCAAACTCCAACAGGGTTGGTGAGCTCATACTTGAGAGATGGGAGAAGGAGAAGGAGAAGATTAAGGAAGAATTTGGTGATTCATTTCTTACCGAATTGTTGAGCGTTAATCTCATGGTGTTTAATAGGGAAGAAGATGATAAAACTAAACGATACATTGAGGTCATTAAGGCTCTAACCTTCGTTCTAGAGAGAGTTCACAAGAATACAAATTTCATAAACTTCGACATAAGTGCTGGAAGAAGAATGTTAGCTCCCTTCGTATTTCTTATGATTACTTATTTACAAACCTTACAATCTAATATTTCGGAAGGTGAATATGAATGGCTGAGAAATCTGAAAATCAGATTTATAACAAAACCGATAATCGAAGTAGATGAAAGAGACCAGACCACCAAAGAAATGAAGAGCTCTAAAATTAGTAAACCTCTTGGAATATTTCATGAAATAGTATTAAATCAGATCCCTTTCTTGCATAAGCAAGAATATGAAATACTGAAGAGTTGGGATAAATTTTCCACCCAAAACGAGCTTGCAACGGACCTAAAAATTAACACTAGTAAAATCTCAACTATCAAGAAAAAGAAATTTTCTCCATTCCAACTTATTAAGGAAGGAAATCATCTTTTCTTAACAGAATTAGGAGAAGCTATGGTTAAATTGTATTCAGTGATTTACCGGTAGGCCATCTTTTCCTTATAAAGTTTCATGGCTTCTTGGAGTGCCTCGTCTACGATGCTTGCATCCTGAGATCTCTCCAAGATCTTCACGAGGTTATTCCTCACCTCCATGGCTATCTCGTAGGTCTTCTGGATCTTCATCTCTGGGGTGAGTCTCTCGCCGTCCTTCATATACTCCCTATTTATAATCTGGTACTTCTTGATGGCCTTCCAGATGAATCCCCGGAGAGCTAGCTCTGATATCGGGAGCTTGGTAGCCAGCAGAGAGGCCATAGCTACTACGTTCTGTTTCTGCTCAGGGCTTAGGATGATCTTTTCAAACTCCTCTTCCTCTTGCCTGACTCGGTCAAGTTTAAACATATATGAAAGAAAGTTCAACCAATTTTAAAGATTTGTAGGAAAATACATCAAATAAATAGAAAAACATAATGCGGTTCTGTTATTTCCACACCCAAGGCCGGTCATAATGTACACTAAGACCAATTATTTAATCCAGTGGTGTACCTGTCAGTACAGGAGATTCCGAATGAAGAACTATAACCAAGAAGAGGTCGAACAGCTGGTCGCTAAGATTCTCGGGCAGATAGAGAAATCACGAGAGGGGATTGAGGACACACCTAAACGGGTGGCCAAGATGTTCAAAGAGCTCTTCGAAGGCTACACCATGGATGTGAAGACACTGGTAAACGGTGCGATCTATGAGTCAGGAAACTCTGCACCCGTCTATGTCACGGACATTGACTTCGCTTCAACATGTGAACACCACATGCTCCCCTTCATCGGGAAGGCACACATCGCCTATCTACCAGACAGTAAAATCATCGGTCTCTCCAAGATACCTAAGCTGGTCAACATGTTCTCCCGTAGACTTCAGGTACAGGAGCGGTTGACCCAGCAGATAGCGGATGCCATCATGGATATCACAGAGGCCAAGGGGGTCATGGTGATTATGACCGGGAACCACATGTGTGCCACAGTAAGAGGGGTAAAGCAAGAGGATATGTCCATGAAGACCAGCTACACTTCAGGAGATTTTCCTACAGAGTATAGAAAAGAGTTTTACCACCTGATGAATATGTGACCTGTGGAGTTAGAAGGAAAGACTGCATTGATCACGGGTGGTGCTAAACGTGTTGGTCGGGTGGTAGCACTCGATCTTGCTGAATCAGGATGCGATATCATCCTGCACCACAATAGGTCGGATCCCTCGCGGACAGTTGGGGAGATACGAGAACATGGCGTTGAGTGCACGACGCTCAAGATCGATCTTACCATACCTGAGGAGTATGAGATCCTGAGCTCTCTCGACAGTGTGGACATATTGGTGAACAGCGCCTCGACCTTCTTCAGGGGGGACTTCAATTCAACCACTATTGAGAGCTGGAACCAGAGCATGGCTGTCAACCTCACCGCACCCTTCCTGATGATGAAGCACATCACCCCGCTGATGAAGGGGGCTGACAACCTTGTCGTCAATATCCTTGATGGTGCAGGTCTCAGACCATGGAAGAACTACTTGGCTCATGGGGTGAGCAAGGCTGCGCTCCTCCATCTCACGGAGGTGACAGCACGGACTCTAGCACCCCGAATTAGGGTCAATGGGATAGTCCCCGGACCAGTATTGAAGACGGAGGGGATGTCTGATGACATCTGGAACAGGGTCTACTCCAAGACCCCTCTGGGGAGACCGGGGTCACCACGGCATATCTCCTCGGCGGTGAAGTTCCTTGCTGAGAACGACTACATCACAGGAGAGATCCTCAGAATTGACGGTGGGGAGTACTTGGAAACAAGGTAGGGATTCGGACAGCTACCGTTGTGCTCATATGCATTTGAGGGGAGGACATTCTGTGTACAAAGTTGAGGAATTCGTGGACAACAGAGAGATAGCGCTCTTCATAGGAACCCTGATACAGGACAGTTTCAGGAATCTCCTCCTTCTAGGAGACCTCTCTGCTCCGATGAATAAGGTGAGTAGAGCGTTCAAGGTCACACACGGCGGTGAATTCCAGACAGGTTTCACCATCTTCGACGGAGCCGATGTCCCAGTGATCGTCTTTCCCCATGGGATGACCGAGTACTGGCTGACAATCAGGAATTACGTCGACACCTTGGGGTACGACGAGATCATGGTGATCTACCCCTCCGAACTCGAGGATGACAGCAGCATACCTACCCCGCCCCCATGGCTAGGATGGAACACCTACAATTGGGAACTGGACTTCATAGACGACGCGATGAGGTTCACCAAAGAAGAGCTGGAAATCAGACCTCTTCCCGAGGATCTACCAGAGATTAAGGCTGCGAGGGTGTCCGACGCGAAGAGAATTTCAGAATTCTTCATGAAGGAGGTGACAGAAGACCCAGCATTTGGGCACTGGTTCATCCCCGAGCAACTGGAGTCTGAGATGTCAGTGATTGCCGAGGACGGTGGAGAGATCATCGCTTTTGCCGGAACCCACTTTGAGACTCCGTACACGGTACAGATTGGTAACGTATACGTCAAACCGGAGTACCGTGGAAGGGGGATCGGCAGGGCTGTGACCACCGCTGTCACACTGGGGATCATCCGGACGAAGAGGGTGCCTACTCTCTTCGTGAACGAGTCGAACGAGATTGCAAGGAAACTATACGAGTCCATGGGCTTCGAAATCTACAATAGGTTCTCCTTCTACAGAGGCAAGAGGTGAAGGTTCAGATTGTCGCGGGGAGGTCATCGAGAAGCAGAGACAGGAAGCCTCGTCAACTCTCCTCCTGGGGTGATGTCTTCATCACCTTCATTCTGACAGAGGTTCTGAACTTCAAAAGTCTTTCTCTGAAATCTCTTTTCTCAATTTCTTGATCGTGCCTGAGACCTTTATGACTTCGACGTAGATCCCCTCGGTCATCAAGGCTGCAGTCTGCACAAATTTTAGATCATCTCGGTAGGACCTGAGGATCACGTAGAGCTGCTCTTTTCTCTCGGAGTGGACGATGTGTATCCCCGATCTTGCCAGACCCCGTTCTCCGACTATGTTCAACAGGTTCTTCCTGAATTCGGAGATCAAGTGGCGGACAGGTACATCACTAGGCCGTACAGCAAGTAGGCTGTAACGTTTGGGATGGTCCTTCATTCGAGCACCTCCACATCACTGGCGATGTATCTCCCAGCAAGCTTGTCCCTGTTAAGGGCAAGAATCTTGAAAACTGGATCGGGATCGGTGTTCTCCCTCGGGATCCCATGAACCTCTGCCACAGTTCTGAGATCCCTGTACTTCCGGAGTTCAAGAGGGCTCCTGACGGTGTGGATCAGCAGGACATTCACTCCAGTATACTTGATGTCCTGAGTGCACCGGTAGAGTTTTCGTAGATCTTTAGCGGTCGATCGCTTGAGCAGTGGAGTGATATCCAGCTCGACGATTGTTCCCTCCCTCTCGCACCTCTTGAAGTACCTTCGTCCGTACAGTCGGGGATTCGAGTCCTTGTCAATCCTGAGTCCGTCCACCCTCCTGTCACCGGCGAGCTTACTTGCTATGCCGACACTACTGGCCCGGACGGTCAGGAGGTCGCAGGAGTTTCTTGCCTTCCCCACGACACTATTGAACGTCTTGGCTTTCAAGTCCCTACCCTCCCAGAGGCACTTGGAGATGTACCCTCGTGGATGGTCTATGTCCGTGATGAATACCTCTAGCTCGTCGTAGTCCACCCCGATGTCACCGGGGACGGAGCTGAAGAACCTAGGCAATCGACACACCAGCCTTCTCCAACTGCTCCTTCCAGATCTCGGAGATGTCCATATTCTTGTAGATGTCAAACTTGATCTCCACCTTGATTACGTCTGAACCTCGGGCCAATACAATCTCGGAGTTTGCAGCCTTGAACTTGTCCAATCGGAGGTAGATTGACTTACTCTCGGGGTTGTAGTAACTCTCTAGGGATTGTGTGATACGCCTCACATCCTTTTCGTCAATCAGGTTTAGGAGGTGATCCAGAAGCTTCTCGACCTCTTTCTTACGAGTGGCAGAGACGGTATGCATCCTGATTCGATCCCTGTACTGCCCCCTCATTTTGGTCACCTCAATCTCCTTCTCCAGACCTGAGGGGATGAATTGCTCGAGGATGGTATTGACTTTCTCGGGTATTTCTGTCTGATAGGATAGAACTGATATTGCGATACGAGAAAGTTTGTACATCTGAAAGAAGTTCTGAGCGCTAACTTAAAATTCTGCTGATGCTTACTTGTTTCTTCTGCCGTGAGCCCGTCTACTGGGTCTGGCCTTCTCTGCACCGTGACCTCTGTTGTAGAGACCCCTTGCCTTCTTACCGGCAGCGGTAAGACCCCTGAAGGTCCTGCCCTTGTGCACCTTACGGTTGATCCAGTTGATGCGCTTGTCGGAGAGAATTGCAGGGTGCACGGGGTCGACAAGGATGATCTCGAACCACTTAGATTTTCCGTCCTGACCTACCCAGTAGGATCCGAGTACTTCGAGATTGGGGTACCTCTTGGCAGTTCGGGTCTCTGCTATCCAGCGGAGGTTCTTCCCAGAGGTCTTGTCCACTGCAAGGTTCTTCCCCTTGGTCCTTCCTCTGTTTGGACGGGACATTCTCCTACCACCTCTCCTCACCTTGGTTCGGACGACGACGTAACCAGGTTTTGCCTTGTAGCCAAGGGTCCTTGCCCTGTCGATCCTGAGGGGTCTCTCTACTCTGGTGAAGGTACCTTCTCTTCTCCAAGTGATGTACCTGGCCCTCTGAGCGTGCTTAAATTCAGCAGTATTCCTTTTTCTCCAGAATTCTCTTACATTGCTGTATAGGTTGTTCATTTTATTCACCTTTGCGTGTCACGGAATCGATCATTCACGCTACAGACTGTCTTGGAAGGGCGGACATATTAAACGTAACGTAAGGGTGCGCTCGGACGATTCAGAAGATTTTGAATCGTACAGAGCAGATGTATCCTAGGAACAGGCAAGTGTTTATCAGAACGTACAGCCATTGGGTTCACATGACACAGTTCAAGGATAAAGCAGAATCCATCAAGGACGAGCTTATCGCCCACAGAAGGTGGGCACATATGCACCCAGAACCCGGGTTCAAAGAGTTTGAGACTTCGAATTACATCAAAGAGCAGCTGAGTAAACTCGGACTTGAGTACCGTGAAGTAGCAGGAACCGGGATTGTCTGTGACATCAAGGGCCACGAAGACGGGAGAACACTCTTGATTCGAGCGGACATCGATGCTCTTCCCCTGCAGGAGGACAATGACGTTCCCTACAAGTCTCTGAACGACGGAATGATGCACGCATGTGGGCACGATACACACATAGCCTGTCTACTAGGCACTGCGAAGCTCCTGAGTGGATTGAGAGAGAGCTTCAAGGGTACAGCAAGACTGGTCTTCCAACCCGCAGAGGAGGGGCCAGGTGGTGCAACACCTATGGTGAAGGACGGTGCTATCGGCGACCCAGAGAACCCGGACATCGACGCTGCAATCGCGCTTCATGTGACTGCCGGAGAGGACATGCTGGTCAACACCATCGGGATTAAGGACGGCCCGCTAACTGCAGGAGCCGACGAGATCTATGTAGATATCATCGGTAAAGGAGGCCACGGGAGCGCTCCGCATGAAGCAATAGACCCCGTGTACGTAGCCGCTCAGATCATCACACAGGTGCAGGGATATCTCTCAAGGTTCGTGAATACCTTTGACCCTGTCGTCATGACCTTCGGGAAGGTTGTCGGTGGGGATCGGCAGAACATCATCTCAGAGAGGGTGAGGATGGAAGGAACTCTCAGAACCTTTAGCCGAGACCTGAGAAAGCGGATGTACAAGGAGCTCCCTAAGTTATTCTCTAACATAGCCAAGACATACGGAGCGGAAGCTAAGACAGAGATCATCACAGGTTATGGTGTCGGAATAAATGATCCCGAGCTAAACAAATTACTCCGTGAGGTCTTCAAGGAGAACTACGGGGAGAAGGGGATAATGGAGCAGGAGTACCCCACAATGGGAGCAGAGGACTTTTTCGAGTTCGGTCTTGACGGAAAGATCCCCACGATGATGTTCTGGCTTGGAGGGGGGAATAAGGAGAGAGGAATGCTTGCCCCCAACCACTCTAACTATTTCGACATTGACGAGGACTGCCTACCTATGGGCACAGCACTTCTAACGGGAACAGCGGTAAAGTACCTGAGTTAGTCAACACAGAATCAGTTCTTGGCTAGTTCTTCCACTATGGAGGTGAGCCTCTTGGCATCAGCACCAGACCACTTCTTGACAATTTCACCGTCCTTGAACACAACGAAGGTGGGGATGTTCATTATCCTTAGAGCTCTCATAGTTCCAAGGTTCTCGTCTGTGTTGAGCTTGGCAAAGGTGATCTTGTCACCGTACTTTCCCGCCAGTTGCTCGAAGAGGGGAGCGATTGCCTTGCAGGGAGCGCACCATTCTGCCCAGCTGTCGATGATGACGATCTTGTTCTCCCCAATTACGGTCTGGAAATTGGCATCTGTGAGTTTGACGATGTTTTCTGCCATATGAAATGTTGGGAATTGAATAACTTAAAACCTTAGTTCTCTTCAGTTGACTGACAGCAAGAGAATGAATCGCATTGGAATTTGGGACGAGAGGATCACTCAGAAAGTACACAGCACATTTGGGAATTACACGGAGAGCAGATGGTGGAAGGCGCTGGAATTCTCTGGATCGCAGACGGGGTATGCAATCGTCGTCATCGTGCAGTTCCTCATCTCAATTTCACCAGTACAGATTGTTGTACAGACCGTGCAGATCGTCCTCATCACATTGGTGATGATGGTCGTCAAACCCCTAGTAGCCCGTGAGCGTCCACCAAGTCCTACTCCTAAGGAGGTCGCACACTACTACGACAATTTCAGCTTTCCTTCGGGACACGCAACGAGGGCGGGGGTGATTGTGGCAGTGTCCGTACTCAGTGGACCGTTAGGGAGTATCTTCCTCTTCTGGGGAGTGTTTATCTGTGTGTCTCGTGTCGCCCAACTTCACCACTACATGGGGGATGTACTCTTTGGGTTCTTGGGCGGGTTTTTTTTCTCCATCTTCAGCCATGGGTTCTTTACAACGATGATCAGCATGTTCGTATGAGAGAAGAATTCTTATTCTCCTCCAACCCGAACCATAATGTGGTATTCACCGATCTTTTCAACAAAGTGCATGTGGGAGAGTCCCCTCAATGGATACATGACAACATCCCAGAGACTACAATCAGCCTCACTCTCACATCTCCACCTGTCTACGACGACAACCTGTACGTAGAGAGGGATGGAACTCCAGAGTTCGGATGGAAGGATTACGATGAGTACATCGATCATATCGAGGGGGTAATGGCCGAGGTTCTTAGGGTGACCACACCTGGTGGGATATTAGCTATTGACACAAGTTCAGCGCCAAGGGAGGAAGGGAATGTCGCACTCGACCTCTTTACCATCCCTGCAGACATTACCAAGAGATGTATCAGGACAGGATGGTACTTCCACTCCGAGGTTATCTGGGAGAAGGATAAGTACCTCTACAAGGGACGGCACCTTCTCGACATCCCCCAGACATTCGTCCGGCAGAAGCACGATCAGCTTCTGATCTTCCGCAAGGAAGGAGAAGCTAAAATTTGCGGGGAGTCAGTGGAGATCCCATCCGTCTGGAGATTCCCGAGGGACTCTGACAGGAAGGATATCAGGAGTTACACCAGAGTCTATTCTACCTTCCCGGACGAGATGGTCAGGCGTGTACTAGAGCTGTGGTCATGCCCTGGAGACATAGTGCTGGATCCCTATGCAGGGTCTGGACAGGTCGTTAGGGTGGCTAAGGAGATGGGTAGATATGGTATAGGGGTGGAGTATCACGAGAAATGGCGAGGTATATGGAAAGACCTCGCCTGAGAGAATGGATGAGTGGATATAACGATAATTTACTCTTCGTCGTCAATCTTGTACGGAGTTCTGAAATAGACTGGAGTGGCTGCCGCACCCCTCCTGACCTCAACGTTGATAGTCAGTGACTGTGAGATCTCCCTGAACCTGTTTCTGAGGGTGACAGGGGTGGTGAGTGCAGCGTCTGCGACCATCTGCTGTGTCCTTCTCTCACCGGTTCTGAGGCAGGCAAGATATACAGCCGCAGCAGCGATTGACATCGGTGATTTACCCATATCCAGTTTCTTCGCCCTGACCTCTCTTACAATAGCTAGAGCTTCCTTCTGTGTCCTGGGAGTGATGTCGAGCTTACTGGTCAGCCTCCAGAGCATTGACTCTGCAGTGGTGGGCTCTGGCTTAATCTGGAGTTCCTGCATGTACACCCTCATGCACCTCGCGATGATCTTCCTAGATGTAGCAGATACCTCTTCTAGATCCTTGATCACGATAGCGAAGTTGTGCTTCCTAGCTGCGAGGTAGACCGCTGCCGCGACCATCGAGTTGATTGACCTACCCCTGATCAGCTTAGCCTTTAGGGCCTTTCTGTAATACATAGAAGCCGTTGACGAGGTCTCTTGTGACAGCTGGAGAGAGGACGCGAGCCTCTTTAATTCCCTGAGAGCCACCCTAAGGTTCCTGATCTCGGACTTGGATGTTCTGGCGTTAAGCCATCTGAGCCTCCTCATCTGGTACCTCATCTTGGAGGAAATCACACCGCCAAAAGCATCTCTACTCACGTCACTAATCTCAGTGGTCAACCCGTAATCGGCCCTGAGATTATTGATGGGAGCACCAGTCCTCTCCTTGCTGTTTCTACTTCCTTGATCATATGCCCTAACCTCAGATCCTGTATCGATAATCCTATCGACAATCAGACCACAGTTTGAGCAGACGATTGTTCCTTCTCTGTATTCTTCCACTAGGGACTTTGAACCACATTCGCTGCATACGTTATCCATTCTCATCACAACCATACCACCACTGGTGGTAATATTATTACTACCACCAGTAGAGGTACATATACTTATATCCCAATTGCATATATAAACCTAGCGCGCTAAAACCCATGGATGAATCAAAATTTTCCAAAAAATTATCACCACTACAGAGGTACATCTAATTTCAGCTATATAATAGCCACACAGGAGCATCCCTCTCCCCTGTGCTTAGACAAACCTTATCAATTCAGATTTGGGAGAGGGAGACTATGGTAGAATTCGATTCCGATGTTGTCGTGGTCGGTGGTGGACCGGCTGGGGTGATAGTCTCATATGCTGTGGCTAAGGCTGGGTTCAAGGTCATCCTCTTGGATAAGAAGAAGGTGGAGAGCATAGGTGACAAGACCTGCGGGGACGCTTTGGACTTCGCAACCGCGGAGCTCCTCAGCAGGAGGTTGGGCATTGATTTACCTGAAGGGGATGAGGTCTCGGATGAGATTAAGACCATGAGCATTGCAGCGGGAGGGATTGACACAAAGATCAGACTCACTGCCCCTGGCTACGTGACCGATAGGTTGAACTACGGGCAAAGGCTTCTCAAGATGGCCAAGGAGTCTGGCGTCGAGATCAGAGCACAGAGCCCTGTCAGGGAATTGATAATAGATGATCAGTATGTCTCAGGAGTTAGGTACATCGACCGAGTCAGTGGAGAGAAACGCTCAATAAGATCGAAGTTTGTCGTTGACGCCAGCGGCGCATACGCGACGGTCCGGAGGTTGTTACCAGACAATATCCGTGGGGAGTATATCTCGAAAGATCTTCCAGACGACATGGTATGGCCCACATATAGGGAGATCGTTAAACTAGATAAACCGCACAGATGGATGAATGAGATCGTCCTCTGGTACCCGCACGATTTGCCCATACCAGGATATGTCTGGGTTTTCTCCAAGGGAGAAGGGAGTCTGAACCTTGGGATCGGTTGGCTAAAGTCTGAGAAGAATATGCCTTCACTCAAGAAGGAGTACAGGAGATACATGGAACAGTTGGGTCTGACAGATTTCGAGGTGATCAAGTCTGGAGGAGGACAAATCCCCATCAGGATACCTTTCGATAGCAACGTCTTCAACGGAGGGGTGATAGTGGGAGATGCAGCGTGCATGGTTCATCCCACGACTGCTGAGGGACATGGTCCCGCTCTTGAGTCCGCACTGTACGCAGCAGAGGCCATCGTCGACGCTCTTAAGAAGGATCGACGGGACAAGGCAGCTCTCTGGGGTTACAACCTCAGGATTATGGACCACATAGGTCCTAAGCATGCGAACGCCTACCTGATGCGAGTATTCCTTGAGAACATCGGGAGTAAGGGGCTGGAACGTCTTATTACGAAGAAATTTATCACCGATGAGGAGATGGACAGGATCGTCCGGGGTGAGGAACTGAAGATCTCTGGATTGGACAAAATCAAGAAGGCATTGAGACTGTTCCCTCACATTGGACTTATCGGAGAGGTTGTCAAGTTCCAGAAGGGCATAGCTGCTGTGAATGAGCTCTATGGACGCTATCCTAAGGATGAGAAAGAGCTTCCCGCATGGGTGCAAGAGCGGAACTCCCTTCTAGGGTATGATTTCTAAAACTAGGGGAAAAAGATCATTATCATGCGAGATTCAGGCACATATGATCAAGAATGCCCTGTTTTTTTGATAGGTTTATTAACACGATGTTCTCAGAAAGGTCATGGCATCTACAGTTGATGAACTGGATAGAAAAATCCTCAGGGAGCTAATGAAGGACTCCACGCTATCGACAAGAGCGCTCGGAGGTATTCTTGGAGAGTCGTCTTCGACGCTGTACAACAGGATAAGGAGGTTAATAGACAGGGGAGTCATTCAGAGTTATACGGTTATCTTAGACCCCGAGATGATTGGGATGGAGGTCACAGCCTACTGCATGATCTCGGTAGAAGAGTCTGCGGAGAATACCATTAGGCAGATAGCGGAGAATGTGGCTAAGATCAAGGGGGTGAAGTCGGTGTCGACCTTACTGGGATCAGACTACGAGATCATCTGTCTACTCCGTACACACAATGTGAAGGAGCTTGGAGGAGTCGTTCTGGAGCAGATTAGGTTGGTGAATGGGGTCGTGGACACGAAGGTCAGTCTTGTTCACGAGCAGGTTCTGAAGGAGGTAGAGAAGGCAGAAGAGATAATTGAAGATGAAGTAGAGGAGTCAGAAGGCTAATTCAGCATGTTGGCCAAGAACACACCAGTAACAGTGATGAAACCGAAGAGAAAGAGAACCCGACCGTTGGTGATCTGCCTCGAGACTTTCTTGATAAGTTCCTGAGCCTTATCTAACTTGGTATCGAGGACATCAATCTTGCCGTCAATCCCCTCGAGAACCACTCCTTGCTCATCCAACTGACCCGCCATGTTGTCCATGGCACTCTTGATCAGTCGAATTTGACCGGACAGGTGCTGCATGGCCTCCGCAATGTTTCCCTCCATCTGCTCCATCTTGGCTTCCAGCTCCTTTATAGCCTGCTTGTCCGATCCTGCCTCGGGCATGAGGGCCTGGACATACTCTGTCTCCATAGCCTCTATGTTGTTCTGCGAGGATGTAAGAACCATCTCCAGCTTGGCCAGGCTGTCCTGTAGCATATCAAGATTCTCCTTGTTGCTCTTGATTCTGTTTTTCCGGCGTTCCTCGGTCTTCAGAGAGTTGCTGAACTGAAGAAATGATGGAAACTTGGCCTGCATCTTCTCCCACACCGAACGCTCTTCTTCGAGCTGAGCCTCGTATCCCTTGTCGAACTCGGAAAAGACTTCCTTCATCCCCCCGACAATGTCTTTCAACTCCTTGATCGTCTCACTGACCAATTCGTCGGTCTGGGGTTTTTTCTTGAACCTGTCCCTCAAGCTCCTTTTTTGCTTTTTGTGCTCTCTTTTCTGGTCTCCCATGTATAATTTACTATTGTGGAAGTATTTGAAGATACGCCTTTGGATGGTTAGTTTAGGAAACCAGAATCCGAGTATTTTTTCTTCACTTTGCACTTCAATTGTTACAACAGTTTTATATGAGTTTGAGAAGGACTGTCTGTTGAGTTGCGGTGATTGCAGTTGAGTTTAGATGTCGAGAACACTGATGAATACAAAAAGGCACAAACAACTATCGAGATGCTTCAGATTCTCATTGAATATTACTCGACAGATGCCACGTTTGATGAGCTTGAACTCGGTAGGTTCAAGGTCAGGGAAATGTTCTCCTTCATGACCGATCACGAACTTCCGAAGAGGCAGTTTGTAGAAGACAAGCAGAAGATTGTTGAGCAACTTGAGGAAGAGATAAAACAAATCAAGAAATCCTTGAAGGATGTCAGGCTCAAGGAGATCAAGGAGAAGAACCTCAAGTCTCTGGTTGTCATACCCTCATGGAGCAACCTCATCGGGAAGAAGGTGCTGGGGTTCTACCTTAATCGACCAGTTATCGATGTTAGGAAAGATACTGTGGTCATGCTAAACAGATCGATAGAGGTTGTCACAGACAAGCTCGGGAAGAGTTACACGCTAATTAGTGGCCCGGGGATACTGTACACCGAATTCAGTCTAGACCCGGGGAACTATATCACAAATGTCAGAGTTATTAATGTGATCATCCTTCCTGTGGAGCTGACAGAGAAGGTCCTCAATGCACCCTCCATCTTCAGTGGTAACCTCGACAACGCTACCTTGAACGAGAAGATCGCCATCATCCCGTTCGACATCATCGAGGTTGAGTACTCGGCCCAAGCCTTCCTCAGGGGCATAATATCCAGAAATGTCTTCCACCCGAACAAGAATGCTCTTGACGAGTTCACGAGATCGATGCACAATCCCGAATCTTTCAAGGTAGATGACGGGTTCTACATGCTCTCTGCTCATGAAGAATACCACAACAGACTGCTGATTTCCAAAATCCAGAAATCCGATGGTGATGAATCATACAATATCTCATCTGCCGGGCTCAGTTCAATACTGAACGGTAGGAAGTTACTCGAGGAACTCCTCCCAGAACCCAAGCAGCAGTCAGAACTTCTCATAATGATCAGGAGTATAAAGAAGGAATACATCTCAACAGGGGAGAAGATACTCAAGGACTGGGTTCCGAAATAGGTAGATTAACTCTTTTAGGAAAATAAAAGTTAAGGCTCATGGGGGAGGAGGTTGTCAGGGAATACCACATCTATGAATCGTCGGATTATCGTAGCGGTAAGTCCCCAGATGTGAGTGTGAGGAAGGAAAGGGGAGATATCAAAATACCTGATATATCCACTCCTTCTCCGGTGGGTATCTGGTAGGAGGTAGGGGGTACTGGAATAGTTAACTGGGTTGAGCAGGTGTGCGAGAGGTACGGAGACAACGGTTTCGCTCTCCTCCGTCAACGGTCTGTATTTCTGCGAGAGGTACTCATGGAATGGCAATGATCCATTGACCCGCTCGGGGATCCAACAGACTACAGTTCTAACCACCCGCTGGGACGAGGAGACAAACTCGTCCAAGTACCCTACGTATTCTGCAGCGGTGGGGTCAAGACCGATCTCTTCTTGAGCCTCTCGGAGAGCAGTGCGAAGAGGGGACTCATCCTCAGGGTCCATCTTTCCACCAGGAAAGGCCATGTCTCCAGGGTTATGCCTGAGATTCGGAGATCGTTTCTCCAATAGAATATAGATTTTGCTGAAGTCAACATGATCGATTTCTGGGTGTACCAGAGAAAGAAGAACTGCTGCTTCCCCCTTAAAGCTACGGGACTTCCGGTCGACCAGTCTCTCCTTGCGTAGACTAATTGAACGTGCGATATGCGACTTTAGAAGCTCGAAATTAGAGAATTCGGACTGCTTCTTAGCTAGGTAATCTCGGAAGTTCATACCTCATTCGAACTCAGTGAAGAGTTGGAAGGTACCGATCATATTCAGAAGCTCTCGCTCACTGAACATCCCAACTAGTTCGCCATCGTCGTCAACGACAGGCACACCACCAAGTCCCTTCTCAAGAAGGAATTTGGCGACATTGGCCATGGAGTCATTGATGTTTACCGTTATCACTTCCTTTGTCGCGATCTCCTTAATCGGTGTCTTCCAAAGGTTCTCACCCTCGGAGGATACCTTTGCGTTGTAGATCTGGACAAGGAGATCAGAGTTGGTGACTATACCCTCGATCTTACCGCCCTTGCCGGTAAGGACAATTCTACTTGCCCGCTCCTTGTGCATTTTTTTGAGGACAGAGCCTACAGTCGCCCTACTCATGCTCATAGTCAAAGGAGGGGACATGAATTCGTACAAGGTGGCATCGGCGATTGACTTCACGAAGGCCTTGACTAGATCTCGCTCTGTGACAATTCCAGCAATTGTGTTCATTTGGTCACTTACGATCGGGAGACCTCCGAAATTGTTGGTCACCATGATCTCTGTGGCTCTCCCAAGATCCTCTTCCCTCATGACTGCTATGGGTTCGGGCACCATGACCTCCTCTAAGAGAGCGTCGAGGACGTCGAGTCCGTGGTCATCTGTGAGCTCAAGCACATCATTCGCGGTGACTATACCTATCAGTTCCTCTATCTCCTGGCTGGCCTCGACATAGACAACGGGAATCCGCCTGAACTTGTGCTTAACCATCAATTCAACTGCTTCTAATAATGTGTCCTCAGGGCCTAAGTACATGGGCTTCTGAGTTGCTATTGAGTAAACGTCCAATACAATCACCTATAATTTATACAAGCTCAATTCGAAATGAGCCTATAAAAATAAAATGGTACAAGATTACAGTGTGAATGGAGATTCGATCTGTATAGGGGCGAAATGATGAAGGGATACCCATACCATTTTTCAGCTGTTGAGTTGTAACTTTAAATCATAGTAGGGTCACCTTAGGTTGTGGGTAATCCGTATAATGTAGCAATAATCGGTTCAGGTTTCGGCAGTCTAGTCCATTATCCGGGTTACAACCTCCATCAGCAGTTCAATCCGACTGTACTCGTTGCACGTGATGAGAAAAAGACCCAAGCGATTGCGGAGCGAATAGGGATTGAGAGTTGGTCCACAAACTACAAGGAAGTAATGCGTGACGATCACATTGATGTAATTAGTGTTGCCACACCGCCATCCACACATTTCGAGATCATATCAGACGCCCTGAACAGCGGTAAGCACGTCCTATGTGAGAAACCTCTTGCGATGAATGCCGAGGAGACATCAAAGCTCATGAGGCTAGCAGATGAGACAGGTCTCACTGCAATGATGAATTTCGAACACCGATTCATTCCAGCAAGAGCCTTCCTTGTGGAGCTGATAAACAGTGGGTACCTCGGTCAGATATACGAGTTCAACATAACCATCAAGAACGCCACTCGCCTTAACCCACGCTTGCGAGGTTACAATTGGTGGTCTGATAAGAAGAAGGGAGGAGGTGTCCTCAATGCTCTGGGGCCAGTGTACATAGACCTCGTGACCCAGATCTTCGAGAAAGTGAAAGACGTCAAGGGAAGGACAACGACCCACATACCCAAGAGGTTGAACAAGAGGACTGGAAAGATGAGAACAGTCACAGCAGATGATTCCTTCTCCGCAGTGATAGAGGTCTCGAAGAGTACGGTAGGAACAGTTCATGTCAGTTCGGTCGCACCTTTTGGAAGAGGAACTAGGATAGAGTTCCACGGAAGTGATGGATACTTGAGCATCTTGGAGGACGGGAAGATCCGAGGGGCAAAACTAGGTTCTGACACACAGCCTCAGGTTCTGGTTCCTCCGAAGCATCATCAACTTAACCCTGCTAAAGATTGCCATCCTCTGACCACACCGTTCCTCAAAATTCTTGACCTCTTCTCTAGTGGTATCTCGAAGGGTTCATCTCCCTCGCCCAATTTCCACGATGCTCACAGAATTCAGGAAATTATAGATTTGATCCGAGATTAATTGACAAGCGTCATCTTCATACACCTCTCAAGTTCCAAATGGTTTTATTAGGAGTTCCTCCATTGATAATATAATGGTACTGGATACTTTCGAAGAAGAACTGAGAATTCCTGATGAACTCATGGGGAAGATTATGGAGGAAAAGTATCTCAGGGTCTACTCAGAGATGTTAGACAAAAAAGTTTATACACTCAAACATCACCTCACCAAGGAGCTCTTTAAGCGCTACAAGAAGCAGTTTGGATACGCGGATGTGGGATGGACGGTCAAACATCCTAAACGGCTGATTCAACTCCTCATCATGGACGGGATCTGGGAACTTCCGAAAGATTAGGGCGGTCATTCAAGATTGCTCAATGATGTATCGCCCTGTGGGACAATCATCCATACCCAAGCAAGATTTTATTAAGATCAACGGTGTACGTATTAATATTAAAAAGGGAGATATTTAGTATGGAAGCAAGAACTGAACCCATTCATCTAACCGAAGAAAACTTCGACAAGGTAGTCGAAGAAGCTCCAATCCTGCTTGTCGATTTCTGGGCACCATGGTGTGGTCCCTGCAAGATGGTCGGACCGATTCTTGAAGAGCTTGCGGCAGAGTACTCAGGCAAGATTTGGGTAGGGAAACTTAACACAGACGAGCACCCCATGATCGCACAGAAATACGGAGCAACAAGCATCCCTACATTCTGGGCATTCAAGTGGGGCAAGCCAGTCGGAAGATTTGTGGGTGCCTATCCCAAACCTGCCTTTATTGATGTCTTCAAGAAACTCATCGACCTCAAGAAAGAGGATCTAGAGCAGCAGAATTAGACGTAATTATCTTCTTGAAAAAAGACTTACAAAGTGTACTGTAGTTAATTACCCTTATTTCAGGAGATCGGGAATTTCAGAGATCCTGTTGACTGTCTTCACGCCAACTGATTCAAGCGTCTTGATCTTGGAATCTGCAGTTCCTTTCCCACCCTGAATGATAGCTCCAGCGTGACCCATGGTCTTACCAGGCTTGGCTGTCTTCCCAGCGATATATCCAACTACAGGCTTGGTGACATGCTCTTTTATGAACTCGGCAGCTAGCTCCTCTGCGTTTCCACCAATCTCACCGAGCATGACAATTTTCTCGGTCTCAGGGTCTTCTTGGAAGAGTTTAAGAACCTGTACGAAATTCGTCTGCTTGTAGGGATCACCACCGATACCTACACAGGTACTCTGTCCAAGTCCGGCATTAGACAGCTGCTCGAGGACCTCATATGTAAGGGTACCCGATCTGGAGACCACCCCGATCTTCCCCGGCTTGACAATATTTGTTGGGATAATACCTATTTTGGCCTGACCAGGGGTAATAAGTCCTGGACAGTTTGGTCCAATGAGCGTAGAGCCCTTCTTGTTAGCCCGTTTCACGATCGACATGGTGTCAATCTTAGGAATTCCTTCAGTGATTAGAACAACCAGTTCAACACCAGCGTCAATTGCCTCATATGCAGCGGACTTTGCGAATTTTGCTGGGACAAAAATACAGGTAGCGTTTGCACCTGTTGCCTCTACCGCTTCAGCGACTGAGTCCCAAACCTTGAAACCCTCAATTTCGGTTCCACCCTTTCCAGGAGTCACTCCTCCTACGACCTGCGTACCATAGTCTCTCATCTTCTTTGCATGGAACAGCCCTTGAAATCCAGTGATTCCCTGGACGATTACCTTCGTGTCCTTGTTCAGTAATATTGCCATCTTAATTCTCTCCTTTAGCCAATTTCACAGCTTTCTCAACGGACTCCTCCATACTGAGGTAGGCCTCCATCCCTGCTTCCTTGAGCAAGGCGACTCCCTCCTCCTGGTTGGTTCCGTTTAATCTGATGACCATTGGTATGTCTATGTTGTACTTCTTCTTTGCCTCGATAATCCCCTTGGCAACATCATCCAGCCGTGTGATTCCACCGAAGGCATTGATCAGGATGCTCTTAAGACCGCCTTCACTGACCATAACCCTGAGTGCATTCTCTACCTTCTCGGGAGATGCACCACCACCGACATCAAGGAAATTACGAGGTTCACCACCATAGTACTCGATTAGATCCGCTGTAGCCATACCCATCCCTGCACCACAGGAGAGCATACCGATGTCCCCACCCAGATCCACGTATGCGAGACCGTGTTCGTGAGCATCTTTCTCGGCGGGAGTATCCCGAAGTTCTGCAGAGAGCCACTCCTCCCTCTCAGGATGCCTGAACATAGCGTCCTCATCAATCCCGATTCTGGAGTCGATTGCCACGACATCGTCGGAGTTTGTGATGATCAGGGGATTTATCTCTGCAAGTTGCAGGTCCTCCTTCACCATCATTTTCACCAGTGTTGCGATGATCGTAGCGATCTTCATCTTGACCTTCCCAGTGAATCCCTGCTTTCCAACACCTGCAGCAAACATGTAAGGATAGATCTCATCGTCAAAGGGAACGACGAATCTTGAGATTTTCTCGGGTTCTTCCTCGGCAAGTTTCTCGATCTCTACACCACCTTCGGCTGAGAACAGAACTACTATGTTTCCTATGTTGTCGAAGACCATCGAGACGAAGACCTCCTGTTTGATGTCCGCACCCGCTTCGATGACGACGAGGTTTATTGGTCTGCCATCAAATTCCCGGGAGGTTATCTCGTCGTAGTTGGCGAGAGCTTCTTCCTTGGTTCTTGAGAACTTGACCAGACCCATCTTTCCTCTCCCACCGGAGAGGATCTGTGCTTTGACCGCGACGGGAGCTCCGAGCTCGTCAATCGCCTTCTCAGCCTCTTCCCTAGATCGAACCAACCTGTATTCGAGCATAGGGATGCGATATTTTTTGAAAAGGAATTCTTTCCCTTCGTATTCTAAAATAAGACCCATGATAATAGCCCTACCTATTTGTAGTGAGTGGGCTATATTACGAGTACCCTTAAAATTTCCCTTCTTTTTCAAGACCTTCCCCTATTTTTAGAGGATCTAATATTACAATAGATTGTACATTAAATTGATAGATAACTTCGATTACACGAACATTTTGAGGGGGGAGCGAGCATATTAATATCATTATTACAGCAGTAATGCCGCAGAATTCGGTTAACCGAACATATTGAATATACATCACAGGAGAGCCACATCTCCAGTTTACACAATTTAACAATCCACAAGCAAGGAGAGAATTGTACAGTTGGCGATTAACGCAAACTAACCTTTATATACATTGAAGAGGGTTAGGGAATTGAATTTCGTGTATTCGATAACCCGAACATTTTATCTTAAAAACAATGAAAACAGAGAAAATGTTCACAAGCACGAATTCAGGTGAAGTACATGAATTATTTCTCAATAGAAGCCTTGGTTGCAGTCCTTAGGGAGAGTATTGAAGCAGCACTTATCATTGGTATACTTCTTGCATACCTGAATAAGACAAATAACAAGAAGAATAGAATAGACATCTGGGCCGGTACAGTTGCCGCTCTTATAGTCACACTCATCTCTGGGTTCCTGATTTGGGAGATCTATGACAGGATCCCTGAGACCTTCGCACCGTTCTTCGAAGGTACCGTCATGCTTGTCGCGGCAGTCATTCTTAGCACAATGATTGTGTGGATGTACAAGCATGGTAGAACTATCAAAGCAGAGCTTGAGATGAAGTCTGAAGAAGCTTTGTCCAAGGGAAGCAGATTGACACTAGCTGCGATCTCCTTCGTCTCAATCCTCAGGGAGGGAATTGAGACAATTCTCTTCCTTGCAGCCATTAGGGCAAATGGCGAGACAAACTTTGCCATCATCACAGGAACAGCAACTGGTGTCGTCATTGCTGTGCTGATCTCACTGGTCATGTTCAAGAGCATGATAAACTTCAACATCAAGATGTTCTTCAACGTCACTTCAGT
The DNA here is from genome assembly GCA_015522385.1 of Candidatus Heimdallarchaeota archaeon. The sequence continues at coordinate 11,688 of WAMJ01000136.1, read as the reverse complement.
GTTCCTAGTCGGACTCTCCTTCTACCTCATTAGGACGGGTATCAATGAGTTCCAAGAGGCAGGGGCACTCTTCGGCGAGAGCTCGCTTGGTATTCTCCTACAGGTCGGAGTGCTTGGTGGGTATGCTATCTTCCTGTGGAAGATGTTCAAGAAGGTCAACAATGATATCCATAAATCAGCACCTACTGCCGTTCCAGCATAATTTTACATAATTATCTTTCTCAATCAAAAGACAAAAAGTTAGGATTATCTCAATACACCTGTGGAAGATATTTTAGGCCACTTAACAGACAGAAAGAAGAATGCAGAGCGTATTGGATCACAACTCTACACAGAGAAGAACTGGAATGCCATACTTGATGGTATCAGACAGATGGATCCGAATTTTGCATCATTCATCGAGCAGGTACCATACGGCTCGATTTATCCGAGGGCAGATCTCGATCTCCAGAAACGTGAGATTATCGCCATCACTGCCCTGTGTCAACTTAACTTGAAGCCACAGCTGAAATCCCACATTATTGCAGCACTGAACGTAGGTGTAACAAAAGAGGAGATTCTCGAACTTTTCCTCCACTTAGCGATGTTCATAGGTTTCCCAACAGTTCTTGATGGCCTGAAGGTAGCTCACGAGGTTTTTGAGAAGAGAGGTATTTAGCTACGCCGTCTCCGGATTAATATCGCTAACGTCACAACCGATACCATCCCTGGAAGCAATATGAAAGGTATTTGAGAAGTTGGAGGAGTAGTGGATCCCAAATCTTCAGACGATGGATGGTCGGATGTCGATATGGAGGTCGAACTTATTGAGGTCGTATCCTTAATTGTAGAGGAGAAAACCTGTTCTTTCCCAACCTTGAGCACAAGACCGTCAAGCTCCCATGAGAAAGATTTGTAGGTTACCCAATATTCACCATTACGGTATGTATCAATCGAGACATCGCTGTAACCTAGATTAGTGAAATAATCATTTACCTCGGACAGATCAATGCCTGATACAAGAAGGGAGTCATCGACATAGATGTCAGCTGTATAGGAAGCGTTGTCCAGTATATCGAAAACCACCGCCCCGGAAACACGCAAACTGGACACGAGACCAGTCACAAATTCGACCATACTAGAGACATTTACAAGAGCCGAGAACAGGTCGGATATCTCCGAATCCCTCGATGAGTTCTCTGCCGCTTCGAAGAAGTCATCGGCCAATGTCGAGAGAGTATCATTCATGTACAAAATTTCGTCCTCAACTGGTATCGGAACATACCTGTTCTGAGATCTTAGTTCGCCAATGAGATCGTTGAATCTAACTGCGGTATCGTTGTACAACATGGAGAAAGATCCACGCTGATAAGCTTGGATATCGAGGTAAGATACATTTGAGGAGTGAGCTGCATAGGTCATCTGTGTAGAGGAGAGATCCCAAAGCCAGTCGACATAGTCATAGTCCAACTCCCAGCTCCACCCGTCATGTGGATGGGAAAGCCCTACTGCGTGTCCGCCCTCGTGCATCATCACGAATGTGAATCCGAAGGCGCGTTCTCTGAATTGGTCGATCGAGATTTCGAATTCAACTGGGCTCGACCCGTTGTTGGTCAGTACCCAATAATAGTTTGAGATCGTGCTAATCGTTGTATTTTTAGTGGTTGTACCTGAACTTGCTATAAAACCGTCTACAGCACTGTATGGAAGGCTACTATTAAATTTTTTGAAGTTCCTCGAATCCAGTATTTCAACATACATCGTAGAATTCACAGTTATACTGGTCTGGAAAATCTCCGGATAGTTCCCCTCGTATTGGGTCGACCCTATGTAGACTTGAGAGCCCGCGGCCAGAGGTTCAGGGGAGCCCACATTCGTGAACCAGTTGGGGGTTTGTAGGTCGTATCCAGGTATACTCCACTTCTGGTTAGCAGCCCCTATGACGAAGCTGAATTCACCGTTCGAATCACTCCATGCGACACCGAGGAAGGAGTCAAACAGCCAGTCGTCAGGAAAGGCGAAGAGGAAGTTGGGGATGACATATGTCTCCTCATCACTTTGGTTGAACAGTGAGGTGTACATACCAGAGAGGTAATTGGCTATCGCATATCCATTGTATCTCCGAGTCTGGTTATTCCGCGAGGAGTTGAGGGTGTCCATGAACTGAGCATCTGAAGAGTAGTTCCACGTACTCAATGAGTAGGAGACATCGAAGTTCGGGTTCAACCGTGTGTACTGACTTACTACCTGCTCAGGGTTGAAGACACCCCACCAGTCGAACGAAGGATCCTGGGCAAGATCGACCAAGACATATTCGAACCTTATATCACGGTCTGCCGGGGCAGGGGTGTAGATGTAAGACTCTAGAAACCTCAGTTCGATGGAGGTCTGAATGTACCACTCAAGGTCAATACTGAGGTCAAGTGGATTACTGTAGGTAGAAGCGTGATCCCATGTGTACCAATTACTACCCACCTTGTACTCCATGGGTCCTGCAGAGACATCCATCCAGAGGATATTGGAGAATGCACCTCCTCCGGCAACCTGATAGGTGGAGCCATACGGTCTTGGTACTGACTGTACGTCGATATCGAATTCAGAGACATTGTAGAAGTGAGGGACGAATGATGATGGGTCGGGAGAGTACAGATCCATGAGGAATATCGTAGGTGTGTCTGTGAAGTCATAGGTAGATTGTAGATACTTCTCAACAAGACCCGAAGGGACATATTCAGCATCGGTTTCACCATCGAACACCGGGTTTGAGACTATAGAATCGAATTGGGGTATCGGTGCGACCGATGCTATTGAGCTCATGTAGCTCTTGTAACTGTCAACATCCGTCTGGTTGAGAAAAATATAGTTGTAATTGATCGAGTAGTTCGACCAGTATATCATGGTCCCAGAATAGTACCTAGGAAATCGATCAATGGGTGCCTGCCACTTGGGCAGGTTGGAATCAAAGTATGAGAGGTCGACCATACTCTCATTTATTCCCAAGAACACGACATTTATCTGGTACTGGATTTCAGGGAATTCGTCTGCCAACACGATGGAGTCGAGATTCACCGGAGTCAGTGTTGATTGTTCGAGTTCGACCACCCCCGCAGTACTAACACGAGGGAGACTGAGAATAAAGAGTAGCAGGAGAGTGTACCTGATCTTCACAGAGAGTCTGTGGCATACCCAAATATAATACTTACCTGATCAGGACTTCGGTTTTGAAAGGGGTAAATTCATGATCTACAAATTTATAAGTAATTTCCAGCCCTTTACCGACGGGCACAAGTACGCTATTACACTCAGGATGATCCCTGACATGGTCTATGTAAAGCCTCAGTTCCTCGAAGTGGGAGATGATGTTGTCTGCAATTATGACCCCACCATCTCGGACGTTTGGGAAAATCTTGTCGAAGTGCCTGAGGTAATCTTCCTTCTCCTGGTCGAAGAAGACTACGTCAATATTCTTGGGGAAGGTGACATCGTCAGGACCACCATGGATGACCTCGACAACGTTGGACAGTCCAGCCTCCTCTAAGTTCTGTTGTGCTTTTGTAATCCTCTCCTTGTCAATCTCGTAAGAGTAGACCTTCCCACCAGTTGATTTAGCAGTCATACCCAACCAAATTGTCGAATACCCTACGGAGGTCCCGATCTCCACGATGGTTCTTGCTCCGAGAGCCCGTGTGAACACCGAGAGGAACTCACCAGTATCTCTAGGAATAGACCGATTCCTCTGCTCTTTTGGAAGATTATTCTCCCTCTGCTGATCGTCCTCAATTTCAAGTCTTTCCAGAACGGATTGTACTTTACTCATCTGAGAGTCTCTCAGCGTTCAGTATTTTAGTACTTTCGCTTTCTACTCTCTTCTTGATCCTACGCTCAAGTCCACGTCTCGTAGATTCAGGGAAGGACATCAGGAGGGAGGGAACCAGCCATTGTCTGATCACGGTGATATCCAGAAGGATGGCAACAGCTATAACGAATCCGAACTGAACAAAAAGGGAGGTATCGGAGAAAAGCAGAACAGCAAATGACATTGCCATCACGATCCCAGAGAGCTCTATCCCGATAGAGGAGACATCAACTGCCCTATTGATGGACCTCTCCAAATCCCGATCAGCAGAGTACTCTTCGGATATACGGTTGTATAGGTAGATGTCGAAATCAGTACCTAGTGCGAGAAGGATGATTATGATCAGGGCGATGACGATAAGGCTCATCGGTTTTCCGAAAAAAAGGAGCCATACAGTGATCCCAATGGCCATGGAGAAAAGACCACCAATAATTATGGAGAGGATCAACCGCAGGGGGATAGCAACTGAATTAAGGACTGCCCAGAGGAAAATTGTGAGGAGTATCAAGCTAATTGAAATTAGGATGGGAGTACGGAAGAAGAGATCCTCAACCTCTTCTGCTACAAGAACTGGAAGTCCTGAAACAGAGGTATAAACAAGTCCAGAGCCCAAGGAGGGCGTTGATTCCACAATTGCCTTGACGTCGCGAACAATTTCGGGGTAGTCAAGGGTGTTTGCAGTATCTAATTGTACGAGAATAAACGTTCTATTTCCACTTCGGTCAACGAACTGATTCGCTATCTCTGCCACCATTGCGAGCTGGATGTAATTCAAGCTAGTGTTGCTGTAGTCCACCAGCGCACCAAGTGGGCTCATAAGCGAATAGACAGAACTCACACCTCGAACACGGCTCAGCGAATCATAGAGCGTAGATATGACGGGAATATTACGGAGCTCCAACTGTAGGTTCTCATCCCTGAAGCTCTCATTGAACTCTAGACTGACAAGTATTTTCGAGAGAAAGGTATCTGGAAACTCTGCTTCCATGGTGCGGTATGATCGGACTACCTCGCCATCACCACCCACAAGATCGTTTCCAGTAATCTCACCCGGTTGTAAGTAGATGATTGACAGAGCGAGTATTGTGAACAACCCAAAGAGTATGACGACCTTCCTCGTCGACTCTCTGCTGATCTTCGGTAGCCTCATGACGTGTGGTCGCACGGTTATACCGTCTAGAATTCTCCCTGCCAGCTCGAAACTACTAGGTAGGAGGAAATTGAGGAGAACAAGTTGAATGCTCACGCCCACCACAACCGAGGCAGCGATCTGGGAGATTACAATCAGCGAGGAGAAGGCAAGTGAAGAAATCGTCAAGATAACCGCCACACCAGAAATCTGAATTGAGTGCAGGGAGTATCTCTTTGCAGCTTCCAATGCCTTCTTCTTGCCCTTACCCTTCTCCATTTCCTCAAGGTACCGTACAAGGAAGAACACAGTATAGTTCAAGCTCGCTCCGAAGATCAATGCTGACGAGACAGACAAAGAGCCAGAAGATACAAATGAGAAGGGTTTGAGGATTAGAACTACGAGCCCCCTGCTTAGATAGGTTGTCGGCCATGCGATGAGGATTGGTATAACTGCAATCTTGAGTGATCTGAAGAAGAGAAAGAGAACACCGAGCCCAAATATGAGAGAGAGGTAGTCGAGTAGAATGAAGTTGTCAAGGAATGCATCATTGCGTTCCACGGCATAGAACTCCTCATTGAGAATGCTCACCTCAATTGGTACAGGACTGCGGTTGACGTACTCATCTCTAATTTCCTTAAAGAGTAAAAATGCAGTTTTTATATCCTTTGCATCGAGGTTTTCTGCCAATGATATAGAAACAATCATGGAGGTAATCTGACCATCATCGAAGTTCGAGTATGAACTCCTGAGGAAATCCAATATCCCGATATCAAAACCTATTGGAAGAAAATCTCCTCTGACAAAATTAAGAAGCCGGTCACGGGCTATACGAGCGGGAATTGTCAACTGGGGGGAATCGTACAAATCCTTCAGAAGTTGTAGATCATCAGGAGTATAAAATTGGTCGATATCTGATGCAATCAGCGGGTACAGATCAATACTGTCTTGGGGATCCGCTAGTCCAAAGTTTTCGTAAACACTGGTGAATATGTCCCGTATCTGATCAGTGAAGATAGACTCCACAACCCGATCTATATCCGAGGAGAGTGTCATCTGGACATCGTTTATCAATTGATCAATACCCTGACCTATGTAAGTGCCGTTAGCAATATCCAGGAGTACTGTCCCCCATGAGACAACCTCGTCGACGAAGTAGATGGCGAAAGGTAGCCTTCTTAGAAACTCAGATGTTGAATTGTACATGCTTGTGGAGAGCATGAGTGTCGCATTATTCCCTCCCAATGATTCTGCGAGAGTTGTGAAGTTTTGCAGAAGAGATCGGGAGTAGTCATTAAGCACGTAGTAGGAAATATTGTAACCCATAACGATGCGTTGGAGACCCGTGAGATATCCCTTCAGCACCAAAGAAGCGTCTGTCATGAGATTACGTGCATTGGCAGCTCTCCCCACCAAGGTGAGTAACGAGGAGTTAGACTCAAGCTCGAAAGCGAAGAAAGAGAGCCAACTCCTGAACTCCTCGGTCAGAAGTGAAGTCTCCCCTGTTATGAAGAAGACCACATCAGTCGAAACGCTGAGGTAGGTATGTATTCCACTATTCGGATTCTTTGCACTATCGTTCACCAAAGGCCCTGCAATGTCTGGCGCCCTTAAACTAAGGGGGAGGGTCACAATAAATACCAGAATAAATGAGACCACAATTAGCCTATGAACATCTACTTTCATCCGATGAACTCTACAGAAAAGTGTGGATAATATAAGTTGGTAAATGATTTCAGATGTTTAGAGAACTAAATCCTAGTTATTAGATCTTCCGTCTTCTGATAGCAACCGCGGCAACAGCAACTGCGAAAAGACCGATGAACAGCTCAAATCCAGGGACGGGAAGTCCAGGGGTATCTACTGTTGCATCAGGGTTGTTGGTTGGTGGGTCTGTCTCAGGGCTGAATGGCACAAAACCTGTATCCAACTTGAGCTCCAAGTTGGTGATCGTGACTTTACCAGACTGTGTCTCAACGGTATTGGACTGATTATCCCATGAAGAGCCAGAAGCGTCGATGTATCCAGATAGCTGAAGAGATACCTCAGAGAGCCTGCCTCTAACGTCATAAGCATAGCTCTGGGTGGCACTGATCGAGATGTCGAAGTTCTGGTATTCCCATCCTTCTACATTTGTGATCTCATAGTCTGTTCCATTCCAGTCCCAGTTCTCATTCATGTAGGTCGTGTTGACCTCAAGTTGAATAGAGAGATCCACACTACTTGTGACACTGTACCCATCCGAGGTATCAACAGCATGACTCAGTGACAGAGAACCTGTGAGATCGAATTGTGTGACATCAGGATTCGCAGCTGCCTCATCCTTCATAAGTTGAATGAGTTCATCAAACTGTGCCTCCATAACACCGAAGACAAACTGGACTGAAGCATCCCATGATCCCCAGACGTAGTTATCAGGGGTAGTGGCGGGTCCAGTGACGACAAACTGGTTTAGCATGTTGGGACCTGCCTGCAGGAAGTAGTCGAAAGCGATGTTTCCGAAACCTGCGAACCACTGGGAAGCGACGAATTCCATGGTGTCGGTTGTGGTGTTGTACATATCAATTGACATAAGGTAGTAAAGACCGTCCACCTTGTCGACCGTCATCTTGATCAGGGGATCAGCTGCGACTGCGTCAAGGAGATCACCCTTGATCTCGTTGATTGAGTCCTGAGCCTCAGGGGAGTAGGCGTCACCCTCAAGGGTAACGTCCAGCTCACCGGTGACAAGCTTCATGTTGAAGACATCACCAGCCTCAAGATCCAGACCGTTGTTCTCAACCTTATCGAACTTGAAGTTGATGTCAACATAGGTTGTGGTGGAGTCCTTGATCTCAAGAAGGGCGGATGAGACGAGGTTGTTGGACTTGTCCCAAGCGACAGACATGGTGATGTCAGCGACCTTCTCGCTTGTACCCGTGTCCTCATTGTATCGCATGAAGGGCTGGGTTGTCTCAACCTTGAACTGTGCATCATCGTTGGTCACAAAGGTTGATGAATCCGCATCAGCCTCGATGAATGCCTCGTGATCGTTCCAGTTATCGTTCAAATAGAGTGGGAAGAAACCACCCTGTGGGTAGTCAGGGGAGGAAAAACCGAACTCTGTTGACGATTCAAAGATTGAAGGAATGGGAATTCCCACACCCGATGGGATTGTTGTGCTGAAATCCTCAACAGTCACGGGCAGATCCTTACCGAGGATAGCACCAGTCGCGAGGTCGATGAACTTCGAGGACCCAGATGAGGAGGACCCTGTAACAGGATCATAGAACTCACCAGTTACGGGAACCACATTCATCACCTTAGCGAAGATCTGAGATCCTGCCATGTCTAGGGTGGTAGTTCCAGTTGTATCATTTATCATCCCATCCGACAGGAAGAACATGTCGAGGTAGAATGAGTCTGCAGTGAACCATGCGGTATCACCAGCTTTGGCTTCGAGAGCGGATAAGCTCACATCAGCCGATGTTGTTGTAATAGCTCCAATACTGACAAACGCCGAAGCGACCATGAGTATGATTAAGCCTTTTGCGAGAATTTTCATCTTGCTATCTCCTTTCAATTAACCAGCAGAAAAACTGCTAACCGATATATGTTCCATCGAGAATATATAGTTGTGCAAATAGAAGTAAAGAAAAATAAACAGCAGTGACGTTACGAAGTACAATTCCACAAATACGAATTTCGGCTGTTGGAGATTGACCATTGCCAGTAGTCAATTTCTGAGACTCCGGGGCTAAGTTGGGGACTGACTCCTCAGTCCTATCTGTTGAATTTGTGGGGGATAACCCGCGCACTTGTTGTAATAATTGGTTAATATTAAAAACACTCAATAGACTTGAGGAATAAGTTCACGAGTTGAAAATAAAATATGATCAGAGTAAAGAACAGGATGTTAATGTTTTCTTTCTTCCTCGGGCTCGTACTGGCTAGTTCAGTATTGACCACACCTACTGGAGTGGCCGCGGAGCCCGTGCTCCTCCCGGAGACAGATGCCCCTATCATCGACGGGAATGTGACTAACCTTGAATGGACAAATTCCGCAAGATTCGAAACCACACTCGACAACCAAGATGCAAGCGTCTTCGTGACAACCAATGAATCAAACATATACTTTGCAATTAATTTCACACAATTCCAGTACGTTGAGCTGAACATGACAGCACCGGTCAACAGTACTGACTTCAATCCTGGTCTTAACCGTACTCATGATTTCATTGCTCTCCAGATCGACCGAAACTTCGACAAGAAGGACCTGGGAAGTGAAGAGTCCCCCGACGATGTCATCGTCATCAACAGGTACGAGAATGTAAGTAAGGACGCGTTCGCAGACGGGAACGCCACGGAGGTATTCACTCTCGACGCCGACAACAACGGAACTACCGATGGCTCGGCAGTTGTCCAAGTTGTGAACGGAACGACATCCGACAGTGTGAGCTATGAGTTCCAGAAGAACATGCAGTCCAACGACAGTCTTGGAGCAGACTTCAACCTCAATGAGTCAAGGGGGATTCAGTTCAGGTTTGTCGCATGGTTCAACCAAACTGCCAATGCTTCTATTGGAGCAGCGTTCAAGACCGAATGGTTCACCCTCAGATTGAATGAGACAGGCAGTTTGGCGAGTGTAGAACCCATCACTTCCACACCCGTAGCTCTAGATTTCTTCGGACTAGAAGAAGGTGACAAGAATGCCCTGACCACCGCCATGGAGTTCAGTGGGTACAATGTCACAGATCTTAGTAACCAGAACATCACCGCATACGGGGACAACATAGAAGGAACCCTCATCTTCGTCGTGGGTGATGCCTCAGTTGACAAGGAGAAAATACAGTCAGCACTTGATTATGTAAAGCTTGGTGGGACTGCAATCTTCATCCTCTCCGGGATATCAGATGATGCTACCTCAACCTCAAAGAGCATCGCAGAAGGATTTGGTCTTGACTTCGACGACAGAATGCTCCTGACCTCGAACCAGACATTCGAGGCATCCGCATCAGACCTCGGAAATATGGACTACCTCACAGGTGAATCGCTCGCCACAAACGAGGCAGTGAATACACTCAAGGGTACTGCGTACTTCCTGAATAGTACAGGAGTGAGGGAGAATGCCCTAATCCTCAGTCAGAGGTACATGGACTACGAGATCATCTCACTCCCCTCATCGACTTACCTAGACAGTGACGGAGACGGGATCATCGGGGAAGACGATAATACGACGACCACCGCAACTGTAGCAGTAGGCTTCGATCTCCTGAAAGGAGGACGTGCGGTGATTACATCACTCAATCCTCTGCTTGCAGATGATGCACTGAACCAAGGCAACATCCCATTCTTCTACAGGACACTCACTTGGGTAAGTAAGCAGACACAGGCACTTGTGGGACACTCTTCGGGTATATCAGCTACACAGATCACCCAAGGAGATAAACTCACTATCACTGCCAACGTCACCGATCTCTTCGGAAACTCCCTCAAGGACAGTGTAGATATCACTGCTCTTGTCACGAGAGCAGGATCCCCCCTCCTCAGATCAGACATGATAGAGGTAGACGGTACGTACAACACCGAACTTACCATTAACCTCTACGGTTGGATGGAAGTGAAGGTGAGTGGGAACGCAAGCCAGTACGGTTTCGTCGAATTCAAGGTTGTTGAGTTCCTATCAGAGCGTGCTTACCAAGGATTCAACACGGACAAGAACGTTTTCGTTATCACCCTTGGTATAGGTTCTGCCATCGTACTCACACTTCTGGCCCTTAAGAAGATGAAGAGCTTCGCTAAATAAGTCTCTAATTCCATAATAAATAATCTCAATTCCAAATAATTCCATTATAAATCCAATCTGAACCTCTAAATTCTAGATATATATCAGCTCACTGTCCAACTATCGAGGTACCTTGAGCTTCTTGAAGTAGTTAATCGACTGTATCGACTTCAAGGAGATAGGCCTGACCTTGTGCAGGTGTCTGATCGTCTCCTCCTTACCCAGTCCGAGCTCTTGCTCAATGTATGACGCTAGGACTATACCCGTCCTCTCCTGCCCGTACTGGCAGTGCACCATAAACTTCCTCCCCTCTTTCCTACCGTGCTTGATGAGGTCGAGAATACGCTTGATCTCGTCGCGATGCGGTTTGCCCATGGTCGGGAAGTGGTGAACAGTCATCTTGAGACCTGATCTCCTGACCAATTCTTTCGGTGAATCGGGGGTTAAGGTGATGATATCAGTAATTCCGAGGTCGTACAGCCCCTCAATCTGCTCTATGGTGTAAGGATAGGCTGAGCCAGCGACGTGGTCGTCGATGAAGGAGAACGAATTCGGGATCATATGTCAATTTGGTACTCTTCCAGCTTCTCGAAGAGCTTGTCAAGGATTGCCTGCTCGTCCTCGGAGATCCTGCCGTCCTTAAGGGCTATCTTGCGGGCGTTATCGAGAACCCACGATTTCTTCTCCTTGTAGATGTTGATCGGGGCGTCTTCATCACCTTGGTGATACGCCTCCGTGATCTCAGCCTCGAGCGCCTCGATGTCCACCTGGATCCGCGAGATCAGCTCTGCCTCCTCGGGGGTGATGTGGGCGTCCTCTTGAGCCTTCTTCACGATTTCGAGCAGCATAGGAGAGATTTCATATGGTATGTCTTTCTTGTCCATCAGTGCATACTTCCCGTTATTTAATACGCTTGAATATTCTGGTTAAATAACCTTTCATATTAGTATCACCAAAAGG
>WAMJ01000135.1 GCA_015522385.1 Candidatus Heimdallarchaeota archaeon | reverse complement strand
CCAGACTGGGAGGGGAACTACAAGGTGAAGTACTGGGATCCTGAGTGGCAGACTATCATCATTGGCTATCTCGATAAGATAATCTCTGCAGGATTTGACGGAGTCTATCTCGATATCATTGACGCGTACGAATTCTACGAAGATTCAGTACCTGAGGCCCCACAGTTAATGATCGAATTCGTCTCTAACATCTCCAATTATACGAGGCAGAAGGCTGGATCTGACTTTCTGATCATCCCGCAGAACGGGGAGGGTCTACTGCAGAATGATGAGTACAGGGAGGTCATCGACGCTATAGGTAAGGAGGACCTCTACCTTGAGGAGGATGGGATTACCCATAAAACTGATGAGAGGGAGTACAGTGAGAGCCTGCTTGACCTGCTGATTGGGGACAATAAACCTGTCTTACTTGTCGAGTACACATCTGACCCAGACGCAATCTCCTATGTGCAGGAGCAGGCCCAGATTAAAGGGTACACCCTATACATCGGCGTACGTGCACTCGACAGGCTAGTAAGTCAGAACTTCTCCACAACAGAGTCCAATGTGCCATTTCTTCTCCTCCCTTCCATTGCCACGCTAATTGTTCTTCGGAGACGTGCGGATTCATCCCCACGATAACATTAAAGTCCTACACAACAATGACAGTTCAATGACGTGGATAGAAGTCATTGACATAGACGAGGCCACAGGTGACCTCAAGAAGCTCTACTCCAGCCTGAAAAGTCCAGAGGGACACGTGGACAATGTAATGAAGGTACACAGCCTCAGACCCCGGACTATGAGGGGTCACCTCGCCCTCTACAGATCGACTCTTCACTCAGAACCCAACGAGCTAGACAAGAGGGAGAGGGAGCTTGTAGCGGTTACTGTGGGAACACTGAATGGATGTGAGTACTGTGTCGCCCACCACGGGACGGGTTTGGCGGATATAGTGGGCAGTCAACAGGAGGCGATAAGGTTGACCAAGTCTGCTGTAGAGGGTGGCGATGGCTTGACCCCACGAGAACGCGCTTTTGTAGATTACGCAATTAAGCTAACACTGAGACCTGCAGAGATGATCGAAGCAGATCTGGTTCCACTGAGGGATGTAGGTCTGTCTGACGCAGGTATCCTCGACCTCAATCAAATCGTTGCATACTTCAACTATGTCACACGCTCCCTTCAGGGTCTTGGAGTTAGAACCGATGGAGAACCTCTTGGATACCACTCGGTTGATGGTGAGGTTAAGAGATACTCCGATTAATGTGTTTTATGAAAAATGATCACTAGTCGTATTATCAGTGCTTTCCCTTACTGGAGAAATTGAAGTTTCCCAATCTCAGAGTTGGGATCTTCCCTGCTAAACCGAAGATACTTCCGTAGGTACCGTGGAGCTTCTGTATCACATCATTTGCAGGTTCCACTTCTTTGTACATCGAGTACATAGAATCAGTGAACCTCATGTTCTTCAATGACCCGACAATTTCCCCATTCTTGATCCTGAATAGACCATCTCTGGTCAATCCTGTGATCGTAGAGTCGGGCATGTGCACGAAATTACAGTACCAGAGGCTAGTGATGTAGACCCCGTCGTCCACCGATGCAATCAACTCCTCCTCCGACTTATTCCCCGGTCTGATGGACGGAGATCGGAACATGGCGAAACCTCCAACTGCCCTGCCATTGGTCTCTACACCCAACTTCTTTGCATTCCGCCTGTTGTACGCGAATTCTTTCACCACCCCTTCTTCTATGTAGGTGATGTCATAGCTTGGCTCTCCATCTCTATCGAAGTTTTGAGAAGCGTAGTGATCAGGGTCTGACACAGCGTCGGTTATGGTGAACCTCTTGTCGAACAACTTCTCTCCTAGCTTGTCCTTGAACGGACTCTGGTAATTGATCAACATACTGGACGAGGTTGCTAGACCCATGTGGAACATGAGCTCCATTGTTGCTTCGTGACCGAATATTGTCTCGTATCCCCCGACATCGATTTCTCCTTGATTCAGACCACGATATGCCCTATCAGCGACCGTCTGTGCTGTCTTCTCTATCTGGAGATCTTCGAATTTCACTCCTGCGACAGAAGAAGATGATCTCGATTCACCAGTACCTTTGGAAGCAGCCACATTGATAATCCCCGAGACTGTAGATCCCTCTCTCCGTGCTATAACATCGTAGCTGTTCATCAGGACAAATCTACCTGTGTTGTAATTCAGGTTCCCTGCTACCGATACGATGTCTGAGTTGATCTCTGCGTTCTCAATCGCAAGTTTAACTTGGTCTGAGATCTCCATTGGTGTGTACTCTACCATGCGTGATGGAAGGTCTGGATAGTCGGGCTGTTTTTGGATGAATCCGGGGAACTCTGGATCGTCCGGAGAAAACCTAGCTAGGGTGATGGCATCGTTAACCATTTCCTTGATCCGATCTTCATGCATCGTTCCACCGTAGTTCCCGACCTTGTTCCCAATCTGTAGCTGTAATTGGAACTCTGTAGTGTTCCTCAGGGTATTCTGGGTAATATGCTTCTCCCCATACCTTGTGGCGATGTTCTCATTGCTGTACACTGCCACTTGGGCCGCGTCTGCTCCCTGTGCCTTGCTTTCGCTCAGGAGTTCCTTGGCAATCTCTGCTAATTCATCGAATGTCTTTATG
>WAMJ01000134.1 GCA_015522385.1 Candidatus Heimdallarchaeota archaeon | reverse complement strand
GGACTGGATGCCATCGCTCCCATGCAGAATCGTGGTCTCTCGGACAGGATCTTGGAATCCGGGAGGTTGTTACTGACGGAGTACGAGGGTACCGCATCTCCGAGGAAGTACACCTATGTGAAGAGGAACAGGATACAGGCCGCACTGAGCATGGCGGTGATTGTGGTTGAATCGGATGTCAGTGGAGGATCAATGCACACCGCGAGGTTTGTCAGGGTCTACGGGCGACTTCTTGCTGTGGTCGAGGGGATAGACACGGGGGGAAACGCCAAGCTGAGAGCTGAGGGTGCGATCAGGCTGTCCACCCGGAGGTCGTATGACAGCAGGGTTGTGGACACGGTATCGTTCTGCAGCTTGGTAAGGGATCCGCTCCGCAGGTTTGAGTATACCATGAGATCCATAAGGAGGGTCAAGTGAGCATTCAGAGTACCCTGAAGAGGATAGAAGAGCGGTTGGACATGATCGATGGCGAGCTTGATAAGGTGCTGAAGAGGCTGGTAGAGAGTAGCAAAGAGGGGATCGACGGGTTCTTTGATGAGTGATTTTGAGCCCTTCTGTCAGGGTCTGATCATTTTCCAGCGATTATGTGTAGGTCGGTGATACGTTCAATTATGGAGCTTCCGCCCGATGATCTAATACGGGATCAGCTCAGATCTTATCATTTTCTGTCACGATCAAATATTTATAAAGTCTTGGGGATATAGAAGAATCATGACCTATGGGCAGATCATGGAAGCAAATTATAGAGCTTTTCTTGAATCCCTCAAGGACGATAATCTAGACATGGCGAATATTCTATCGAATAGATTCATCACCGATACGCTCTTCGCAGGCGATGGTGATCTTACCCTCATAGGTTTTATCCTGAAGTTCCAGACCAAGAAATTAGCAAATATCCAGCGTCTGAAGAGCCAGACGTTATTCAATGAGGCAAAAGAATTCGTGATTCACGAGCTGGATGATATGGTCTTAGACATCTCTCCCTTCTGGAAATACTACGTGAGATCTGATGATGAGCTCAGGAGATTCATTGTGAGTGATCAGGAATTTGCTGCGTACAGCGGGACCAATGAAGATTTCACACGGCAACAGATCTCACATCTCGTCGGGTTTATCCTCGATAACAAGTCGTATCGTTATCCGAATCTACTAGGCAATGCCATCAATGAGTGTAGACGATTGAGAAATACTCATGGATCCAGTGCTAAGGATCTGATGGTACAGACATTCCTAGAGGTGCTCAATTTACTTCAACCGTTTGTTTATCACCACTCGGATGTTGTTCAGTCCGAGGAGGTCGTCGAGGATTTCCTTACCCATGTCGATTTCCTGAAGACGATTGATGAGGCAGAAGACCCAGATGCTCTTCTGCCCGAATTCAACAGTGTGATTTCGGTGTTGGGGAGGTCGTGGAGGGAATACTATTTACGTTACGGTGAGGTCGCACTGACTCTCTCTCTTTCTCAGAGACCAATGGAGTCTGTCTCAATTGACCCGGATGACAAGACCGAGCTCATTGATAGTATTCGTGAAATAATTGAGAAGGAGGTTAAGCTTTGAGCAAGATTGTCGAGATCAGGGACAGACTACTCTCGAAGAATCAGTACATGTCGGTGCATGATGCCGAGGAGATTTTGCTTACTGTGGTCTTGGAGAACATTGACGAGATCCTGAGATCCGCCAGAATTCCGAGCCCCTCTATGGTGCGTGAGGTTGCACGGTTCAAGATTAACAGGACTCCGGTTAGAAATCATGAGAGGTTAGTCGATCAGTTTCAGCAGATAATAACTAGGGTTCAGAAATGGTATACCATGAGGAATCTGGTACTTGGAGAGGACGTGGAGTTGAGCAGTGAGACCTACAGAGCTCACGACATCAAGCTGCAGGAGGGTGAGGGATGGGAGAGCGTTGATGCCGCAGATATGGTTCAGGAGACCGTCTCATTTGATTTCTCCGATCGTTCAGATATCCATGAACCCCGGGACAGAAGAGATGCAGATTGGATGGACAGACTCGAGAGACGAAAGGTGCCAAGGCATAATCCACTGAAGGATCTAATCGGAATACTGGGAGATTAGGAGGTAGGTACCATTCGGAAGCATCTAATTATTGACACGTCCGTAATAGTCAAGACCTTAGATGCAAATGAGGACAGACATGAAGAGGCGGTAGAACTTGTGGATAATATGGTAGATAATTACAGTGAGATCTGGGTGTCGAGATATGTCGTTTCTGAGATAATTTCCCGAATAATAAGCAAGAAAACCATCAAGAATAAGAAGGACAAAATCTCGAAAATCTGGAAGCAACTTAATGATGAGGGTATCAATAACGAGGGGACAATAGGTAACATTGATACTCTATCGAGGATATATAAAGACGCTTACAGAATTACTTACAAACACTCTGCTAACAACAATGCACCGAACTTTATTGACTGTTATCAGGTGGCACTCGCTAACTATCTCCATAAGAAGACGAGATCAGATATCGATGTTGCATCATTTGATCAATATTTCCCCAAGGGCTCCTATAATCCTGTATTCTTTCCATGAGGATAGCTCACCGGTTGGAGTCGCTCGGTATCTAATCAATCATTCTGACACTCCATCGACCGATTAATCACCATTGCCATATGATTAATCATTGGGAATTACGTGGATGGAGAACAGGTCTATGGTAAGGTATTATTCCATATCTGGAATCGTCACGCTTGTGAATTTAGATGTGACATTTGAATTACGACCTTGTAGAATTGGTATTTGTAAACACGACAATTGCAACATTTGTCAATGACATGTGGACACCTAACCGGATACAGAACCAATATAAGGAACATCTGCCTAGGGTTACATATGGGAACTATTGAGCTGAGCATACCGGACGAACTGGAGGAAGCCATCAGACGGGAGGTCGCACTAAGGAGGGGGACGGGTGATGGAGCATTTTCTGGGGCGGTCATGGAGGCTCTGCAGATGTGGATGCACTCCTCCACTCCACTTGACTCCAGCAAGTACAGACGGCAATTCCCCGGGAAGTACGTGCTCGTCTCCTCGTCGGGTGAGGTGCTGGGTGTGTTGGACACGATTGATGAGGTCTTCCGGTTAGTCGCAGAGACGGACGAGAGGGTCGTTTTGGTCCAGCCGGAGTTGGGTGAGGAAATCTGAGGCTTGGAGTCTCTAGGTCAGGACGATATTGTAATCAGAGGATTGCTCTCTGATCTCTTCATCCCTAGAACATGCGGGCTAGGTACATTTAGCAACCCTGCGGGATTAGATAATCCCATGATCTATTGTCAAATGCAAATCTCTTGAACGAAGATCTGTACTCTTATAGATCAATATCCAAGTATTTCTTTCCGATCTTTCGTGCTCTTTTAAAGGCATCAGTCACATCGTCGAATCCTACAGTTGTGTCTACATTATAGTCTGCTTTTATACGGATGTCCTTCAGACCAATCATCAGGATTTTGGTCCTTCGATCAGTGATAGAGTTGATTAAGGATTCATGGGAGAATGATCCCTTGGTTTCAATCTTATCCTTCTTCTGAATTTGCAGATAGATACTGTAGTACAGTCGGCTTATCACTGTTCTCCGGAACGCTTCCTGAAAATCCCTTCCATAGGATTTGCCTTCATAGAGCTCAGAACTGAAACTGAAAAAATTGACTGGATTGAAATTTATGCATGGTCTCTCCTTACCCCAATTGAGAAGTCCACAAACTCCTCGTCCGGAAATCTCTCTATGAATCTGTCTGCGATTTCAATCTCTATATCGACGGGGTTCTTGGCTACATAGATAATGTATCTCAACCGTTGTCTGTCATCAATTGCTGGTGTGACTATCAGCTCTGTACGTCTTACTGGGTAGTCCACGAGGATTGTGTCGAGGTATTCAATGTAGGATTTTAGGGTATCGCGATTGAGGTTGTATTTTTTGATGTACTTCACCACATCGGTTGAGAATTTGATGTGTGCGGACTTTTCCCCTTCGTACACTGATGACTCCTCCGCCCTGGGTAAATAAATACATTGTGGAATCGTGGAGATTCTATGATTGGGTTATAAGCATAGTTCCCCTATCTGAACTCGAATATCGAAGTATTATTCTACGCATCACAATCGAATGAGGTGATGTACGAATGTTCAGTACTTCCCCAAACGCCATCCAGACGGAAAAATAATATACAGTGATTATAAGGGGTTTCATGGACAAATATTTAGATCTTTTCGCGAATTTACCATCTGGCTTCTACAGTTATCTGCTGTGCAGAACCAAGGGCGAGAAAGAGCTGCTTGAGTTCTTGGGCTTCCAAATCGAGCAGACGACGAAGTTGTCCACAAAGGTAGAGTACACGAGTAAGGAATACCGCTGCTCCCGTCTGGATCTAGCTGTTCTAGATCGGGATCAGGTTCCGGTTGAGGTCATCGAGGCCAAGTTCTACTACTCATTTGATGGTTGCTGTATCCACGACTCACAACTGGCTCAGAGATCCGAGGTCGAAAAAGATGTCGAGAAGATGCGAGTGCTATCAGATTCAATCTCCAAGTTCTTTGTCCTATTCCTTGTTCATTTTGATTCAGAGAGAGTCCCTGTGCTATTTCCGTATTCAGGTACTCACAACAGGGTCATGACGAAGTTTCGGTCAGCCGATGAGATGAGGAGGGAGTCATCAAGGGTGACACTCGAATACCTGCAGTCCAGAGGTCTGAAACCTGAATTGAAAGAGTATGTAGTTGGGATGTACGACGACATCCGCGTGATCTTGCAGATATTCGCAAGCACTGTAGAGTAGGATTCCGAGTAATTACTGGTATAGACATCCACGTCGATGATGCGTATGTCGCGATGGACAGGTTATGTTTCAGGTAAAGAGAACCCCCCTCGCGGGGTTTATATCTGAATCGTAGTAGCTCTGTTCATGGGCTACAGGTACACGACAGCAGGTAAGATCATGGTCACATCCAGCGAGTTCTTCACCTCCGAACTCTATTCATGGCTAAACGACCGGATACTCCTCTTTGTGGAGGATGAAGTGGAGGAGTACCCCGTGGAGCTCTCTCTGGACGACGAGATGACCAAGGTCGGTGACTTGGGGGAGTTCTTCTACTTCAGCGATGAGTTGCACGAAGATGTGGAAAATGACGACTTCTCCTTCCCATGAGTCTCCCGATTGGAACTCGAGTTCTGGGGTGAGGATCCCAATGACCACTGGAAGCTGGAGTACGCTAACGAGGATGATGTGCAGTACTACAGTATCTGGGACAATTACGAGGGTAGATCCTCCCTCAGACCGGAGACGTCCGGGCTCGCGACCAATATCAGGGGTGGTAGTATTCGACAGTACATGAAATTTAGTCTCCCTGATGTCCAGATGGAGATGATCAGGTACCTCTCCGTCGGGGAGATCGTCAAGCTCTTCCCATGTGAGACAAGATCTCCGCACCTTATCATGATGGTATGTCTGCTCGTCCTGAAGCTCACCGAAGATGTATGGGTCGATGAGTGGCATCACCAATATTCCTCACAAGAGGATGAGCCCTTTTCCTACCCCCTGAGACATTAGAGACTATACAGGAACTGTACTCCGAGGACGAGTACTTGAGCAGACTTGACCTCGGATCAGATAACACGGATTTCGACCTGCGGGTGTATTTTGTCAACACGCTAGGAAAGTTGATGGAGTTGCGAGGTCTCCCAGTACGCCACAAGTCGATACTGGTACACGTTGTGAATGAGATGGATACAGTGTGCGGCTTACCTATTGACGAATACACATTTTCGTATGAATTTCACTCACTGCTCACCCTTCCCAAAGAGTACGTGATTGATACACTAACCTGTGGCTTGGTATATAATATCCGGCTCCTCTGTTACTCCTGCTAAATTCGTCTACGATATTGCGAAGCGAACCCCGGGTTTAATCTCAACCAACGACACGGTTGTCTTTGATGAGATAACCGGTCCGGACTTCGGAAGCAAGAAGGACTTTGAGATGATTGGCCTGCTGAAGGATTTCATGGAAGGGGGACACGTCGCGAGGGGTACCTACTCTGTCAGTGAGGACACTTCCCTTGTCTTCATTGGGAACATAGATATCAGGGGAAAGAATCCCAAGTTTCGAGATTATTCGAGGGACCTCCCCTCAGCTTTTGGGGACACAGCATTCTTGGATAGAATCCATGGGATCCTACCTGGTTGGAGAATTCCGAAATTATCCAAAATTGACCGGGCACTCAGCAGATCAGCAGGGCTAATGAGTAATTACCTTGGGGAGATGTTCCACAGTCTCAGGAGGTTTTCTCATCCTGATATGGACTGGAATAGAGTGACCTCGAACTTCGAGATGGTCAGGAACGAGAAAGCAGTCAGGGTACTGACCGAAGGTCTGCTCGCATTGCTCTATCCTGGGGTTTCTGCCAGTCCGGCCGACATTAATTACTGCCTTTCAATTGCATGTGAACTCAGGCAGAACAT
>WAMJ01000133.1 GCA_015522385.1 Candidatus Heimdallarchaeota archaeon | reverse complement strand
GTGTATAGAATTGATTTATTAAAAACATTGGTAGAAAGCCTTGATTAATTCAGAATTGAAAATAGAATTGTGTCAGATGAATTGGGGTTTACCTCAAATTTTAGTAAGTGATGCTCTGAATCTACACTATGAAAATAGCACGTATCCTCTACAACGGAGAGGAAAGATACGGCATAGTCAAGGGAAATACGCTAGAGCTTCTCAAGTCACCCGTGAGAGATGACAGGGGCGTGGAAGCGTTTATCTCCTCTGAATTCCTCGTAGATCACGATGCGGTCATCGAAAAGAACGATGAGACCATAAAGTGGCTACCCCCAATAGCCAGACCTGGCAAGGTCATCTGCATCGGTAGAAACTACTTAGCCCATGCTGAGGAGCAAGGAAGAACTGCGGAGAGCAAACCACTCCTCTTCTCCAAGTACCCCAGCAACATGATTGGGCATCTATCAGAGGTGGAGAAGCCCTCAACGGGAGAGCATCTTGACTACGAGGTAGAGTTAGCAGTTGTCATCGGGAAAGAGGCTTCCAAAGTTGAGGGCAATGCCATGGACTACGTGCTTGGATATACTGTCGCAAACGATCTGACCCTCAGAGACATTCAAAAATCAGATCCAGGTAAGCAGTGGACAAGAGGAAAGGCATTCGACCAGAGCTTACCTATAGGACCGTACCTTGTCACCAAGGACGAGATAACAGACCCTCAGAATCTGGAAATCTGGCTAAGCGTCAATGGAGAGATAAGGCAGAAGTCGACAACAGCCAAGATGATCTACCCAATCGAGGAATTAATCAGGTACATCAGTGAGTCGATCACGCTCTATCCTGGTGATATTATTCTCACGGGAACCCCAGAGGGTGTTGGATATTTCATGGATCCAGTTGCAACACTTCAGAGTGGAGATATCGTCAACTGTGGAGTCACCGAGGTTGGAGAGTTGAGTTTTAGAATTAGGTGAGAGATACTATGGACATCAAGGAGATTGTAGAGGACATTGTACAGAGAATGATAAACATTGATACAACCCAAGGTAAAACCGTCAATGGTATAGAGTACCTTGCAGAGCACCTTGGGGACTACGGTTATCCCTCCGAAATCGATCGCTATAAAGAAGGAGAGGCGAATCTCAAGATCACCATTGGGCCAAAGAACACACCCGAGTTTATCTTGTCGGGTCATATGGATACCGTACCATTTGGAGATGTCGACTCATGGAAGCACCATCCACTTTCGGGTAAGATTGTTAACGGAGAGATGTGGGGAAGAGGAGCAGTTGATATGAAGGGAGGAGTCGGAGCACTGGTGGGAGCACTTCTACAGATCGGGCAGCAAGAGTCAGAAATGGTGCAACAGGTCACCCTAGCAATCAGTTCTGAAGAGGAGGTTGGGCTTCAAGGTGCGAAGCGATTCAGGGAGACAGGACTAATGAAGAACGCCAGTCATCTCATCGTTGCCGAGCCTACGAACCTCAATGTAGCTGTCAGGGAGAAGGGTGTGCTCTGGTTGAAAATACATGCAAAGGGGAAGCAATCCCACGGTTCCAGACCAGAGCTCGGCCACAATGCAATCGAGGGTCTGGCTGAACTCATGCCAAAACTGAAGTCAATAATACCGGAAGATACTGCAGAAGACCTCGGAAGGACAAGTATAAACTTCGGGACTCTCAATGGTGGAACCGCGATGAACGTCGTTCCCGAGAAAGCAGTTCTGGGGATCGATATCAGAACAGTCCCGTCTGTCAACAATAATGTGCTAATAGAATCCATTGAGAACCTCCTCGACAAGGAGTCCTACACGATCCATTACTCCCTAGAAGTTATGGAGAACACACCCGCGGTTGAGAACAGCGATCTGACATTCACCGATCTCGTTGCGCATAGTGTGAAGGAGCTGACGAAGGAGGAGCCAGAGATCAAGGGTATGTATTACGGCACCGATGCAGCCATTCTGATCGAAGAGAAAGACGTGCCATTTGTGATCTTTGGCCCTGGAAGTACAGAGATGCTGCACCAGACGAATGAGAGACTGGAGCTCTGGCAACTTGACCAAGCACGACAGGCGATTTACAGGGTACTGACTCGAACAGTCCTTTAGATCTCTTCCACATCACAGTACCTGCTGACAATTTTCTTGATAAGCTTGGTTGTGGACAGACCCTCATAGTCTGACTCAAGTCGCCGTATCTCCACATCTTTTAGTCCTCGTTGGTGTATTTTCCGTAGGAGGACATCGTCGTCGTACATCTGATCAGCACCGAGGGCAATGATGTCCGGGGCAACAATCTCCACGGTTTTGAGGTGATCGTGCTCATCACCCAGAAGAGCCAGATCGACGACACGGATATTCTGCATGAGTTTCAACCTCTCCTTTTCACTCTGGAATGGTACTCTCTTGCGTGCAGAGACGGTGGAATCACGAGCTATGATCACCACCAAGACATCACCAAATCCCTTGGCCTCCTGTAGAGTGAAGAGGTGTCCTGAGTGAAGGAGATCATAAGTACCTCCTGTGAATACAACCTTGAACTGAGATCTTCCCGATTCTGTGAGAACAGCACCCCCCTCTGTAATCTCTACGTACCCAGACTCGATCAGAGTTGGGTCAATCTCCGGAACTGATACCGTCTCCGAGAGAGAACTGAGATAGAGGGATATTAACTTCTCCTTCAACAGTTCAACTGTCAATTCTCATATTCATAATATCTTCGTAACCTTCGAGTTCTCAAGCCATCGTTTCAATTAGGAAGAGGAAATCCTGTAACTTCTGTGAGTTGAAATCCTGATCAAATTCCATTATCTCCATTACCATATCTTCATTCTTCTCCATCATGCTGTGAATGATCTTCTTTCGATTCTTCGGGATCATGTAAAGGATCTCAGTAAGTAGACCAAACCATGTGTCGGATATTGTCTTCAGTTCGTAAGCATTGTAGTCAAGGTACTTGTTCATGTCTAGGTTGACACGTGGACCAACCACTGTACTTTGGAACTCTTCCGACAAACCTACTTCCTCAAGAATCTTGATGGCCGTGCTTACCATGGTATCCACAGTAGATACGTTGAGTATTGAAGACACAGAGTCCAGAAGCGCATTCACGAATTTCTTGGCCGAGAGAATGGAGATTTGCAATGGGTTCAAGGTGATGAAAATCTGATTCTGAAGTAGGCAGTGAACATACTCCTTCTTTTCAACCACATCGAAGAATCCAAGATTTTCCAAGAACATTGGTCCCTGCAATTCCTTGATGATTTTGGTGCATCCTTCCTCCCCGTACTTATTGCACGGTGATATGAGGTTTCCGTCCTCGTCAGTCCTACTGTTACAGTAAGAACTTCCAGTGATTATCCTCTTGGAGCTAGTTGGGCTCTTTATTACCGTAGTCTTTCTTCCAAGCTTCTGCTGGAATGAAATGTAGCCATTTTGAAATAGATTGAACAAGAAGACCAGTATATCAGATTTCGAAACTCCCGAGATATTTATGATCTCATTGACAGTGCGATTTCCGTCAATGAATAGTGATAGCTCTGATTGATTGGGGGGTAGAGGCCTCAATACAATAGGTATAAGGTCGGACTTCACTTTAATCTCGGCTAACATCTGTACCACAAGTGAGTCAATCAGATCGTTCAATCCTCCAAAATCTTGATTTACATCGATGATCTCCACCAGATCCGACTCGAAGATCTGAGCGATCTTCATAATCATTCTCCCGTACTCTTCATTGGAGTCATTCATAATGCTAGCTACACTGAAGTTATTCTGTTTGTATAGGCTCAAGTACTGCCCGCCTAGTTCGATCTTCATTATCTGAGAGTTATTGTTAGATACCACTTCAGAAGAGAATGACTGTATTGCAGTTAGGAAACTCGAGATCAGGATTGAAGACATGTCCTCTTCCCGACTACCTAGCATCTTAGAATAGATAGGGATTCCCCCTTCATTGATGATGAGTATCATCTCTGGGTTCAAACAAATTACCTCCTGAAGAATCGGGCAAAGCGGGACTTCTTACCTCGCTTTTTCTTGACCTCGTCTGGAATCTCAATCTCGTACTGCTTAGCCAATGCCATAACCGTCATCTTCGCAACCAGATTGAACTTCGCGTAGTTGATGATCAATTTGTCCATAGCCGCTTTCTTGTCGTCATTGAGGAAGGATATAGTGTCGTCATCAAGGAGACCTACATCAGACTCATAACATATCTTGGCCATTCTGTCTCTACCATATAGTCCAAGCCCTCTCTGTACCAAGAGCTCTGTGAATGCCTCGTACTTGTCTTTCATTTCCATATTCCAACCTCCAGATCTCTGAGTGTATTCTTCGCATCTTCCACAAGGTCACGTTGTATAATCGAACCATGCTGGGGACAGATCATATCGATGTCCAGCTTGTCGATTTTTTCGAGGAAGTTGAGGACGTGCCTTTTCGCAGGAAAATACGGTTGGGCGAATAGCTTTATGGACTCAAGATAGTACTTGTCTGCGTACAACTTCCAATCTACCGAAAATCCACCGAAGATATCTGATGAGAAGAGAATCTTCTCCTTCATATCGTAGAAGACCATCGCTCCTGGGAAGTGCAGATACGGGGAGGTAATGAACATAAGCTGGCGGCTTCCAACCTGTAGAATATCTCCATCCTCAACTGTTGTGACCTCTGTCTTGATCCCGTAGTACGGGAGAAAAATCGAAGTCCGATCCGTGGTCACAATCTCGAAGGAGTTCACACCTACAATCTCCTCAATGAGAGGTATGCACGCCACGAGATCTGGATCTTGGTGGTTCACTATGATCATGGTGATCTTGTCAAGAGGAATAATAC
This sequence comes from Candidatus Heimdallarchaeota archaeon, assembly GCA_015522385.1. The sequence goes on along the minus strand of WAMJ01000133.1, from coordinate 14,013 downwards.
TCTCAATCTTCTTTTTGACCCACCTCCAGTGCTCATCAAGCCGTGAGCCTGGGTCAACAAGAACTGCTTCTTCCCCGTCAAGAATAAGGTAAGGGTTATTGCTGAATCCTGCATCCTCGTCAGGCCATCCCAACCAGTAGATTCCTTCCCTGATCTGGATCGCTTTCTCAGGATCAATCATATCCTCCATAATTTCTTTCAAATGCAACGGAATAAATGATTATCCACGTTGAGTTGAATAATTTCAAAAATTATGAGATTTACTAAAGAAGGAAAACAAGCTGTAGGGGATAATTCTATGCAGGTAAAATTTTTTTTTTAGAACCAGAAAACTAGTATATTAGTCTTCTAGATTTAGTTTACATTCTAAAGTGGATAAGAAAAAACATATTTTCGGGTTACCGTGCAAGATATTACCCCCCTATCACAAGTTCTAATAAAGGCAACTGCACTCAAAAGTTGGGATGTCGAACATTACTCGCGGAGTCTCAGAACGGACAAGAAGCCTTATTGAACTGCATCTTGGTGCCCTTGAAGAGGCGCTCCGGGAGGTTAAGCCAGACCACCTGATCAACCGCATAGACTTCGAGGAGATTTCAGGCAGACCGACTGTTGTTCTGTCAATCGGTAAGCAAGCCGAGACCTTCTACGATGCATTCTCCGTAGCCTACACCCCGAGGATAATCAAGGCCTTTGTCGTCGAACCCAGTAGGGAAGGGGAATATTACAAGGAGGAGAGTAGCGGGTTATCAATCTATCACACTAGTCATCCAATCGCCTCCCGAGACTCTTTCACAGCAACACAGGAGATCCTTGACGAGATGGACAGTCTCTTTGTGGAGGACAGTAACTACAACCTTATTGTGCTCATAACGGGAGGAGCATCCGCAGCATTTGCCCTTGCAGAACCCGGCATTAGTGAAGACAAGTACATTAGCATCATGACTGACGCCATGAACTGTGGGTTCCCGATCAACCAGCTCAACATGATCAGGGGGTTCTTCGACTCGGTCAAGGTTGGTAAACTAGCAGCGAGGTATCCCCACGTTGACATCTACACCTACATTATATCCGATGTGGTGGACGACGATCCAAGGGTTATTGGATCTGGCCCTACTGTGCCGGGTCTCAAGCTGGACAAAGAGATCAAGCAGTGGCTACGGGAGGCAATGAAAAGATACGAGATCACACTACCCTACGAACATCTCCACGAGATCATGAAGATAGCTTCCTCGACTGACCGAGAGGGGAAACAGGTTACACAAATCATCGGTACAAGAAGAGACCTACTTACCGCTCTGGAGAATGGGCTGAGATCGAAGAATATCTCTGTAGAGATTGTAGACACCGACCTGCGGGAAGATGTCTTCAAGGAATTCGCATCTATGATCAAGCGGACAGAGCTACGCAGGGGAGACTACCCACTCGGGTACCAGCACACCATGGTGTTCTCGGGTGAACCGACCATAGAGCTTAGCCCAAAAATCAAAGGGAAAGGAGGAAGGGTGTCAACCCTTGCAGCTCTGATGTCGGAGTACATCTCCGACAGGCAGGGGATCTGCTTCATCGGGTTGGCAACAGACGGGAAGGACGGAAGCTCACCACATCCGTGCTACGTGGTGACAGACCAGACAAGCAAACATCTCAGACCTTTAGGGGGAGAGAGGAAGCTCATCCAGTTCGAGAACACCGGAGGGGCATTGTCCAAACTCGGCTACGGGATCGACCTCATCGAGACAAACATCAACCTGATGGATGTATACCTCGTCCTGTTAATGTAGAGATGTCCCAGTCTGGATCATTTAACAGAACATCTTTACGATTACTTGAGATGTATCGAAAGCTTGGTCACACACCTCAGCTAGCACTGCTACCCGTGGGTCGACGTTCAATCTGATACAGATTTAAGGTCCTCAAAGCACCCATAAGCCAAGTATTGAAGGTGTTCGAGAGACCATAAACCAATAACTGAGAAGACTGTGCAGAAATTCAAAGGGAAAGTTATTGATAATTCCTCCAAGATATTGATCTAGTGAAGAGGCTAGGGAGAACAGGGCATAGTACGAAACTACCTTGAGCAGTCAGGATTCAAGGTGCATCTCGCCCTCGAAGTCATCGGTGAATACGTGAGAAATGTCTGTGACGTCTGGAGTGATCTCCGAAATCGCAGCCCTCCATGCTTCTGCTGCAGCCCGTACGGTCTCCTCCTCCACATATCCGTAAACGTGGAGTTGCAGGAACAGCCTGTCGTCCTCCCTGTACGGATGACTCTTGAAGTAGCAGTCGGGGAACTGGCGTCTAACTTCCTCTGTCAGCTCCAGTATCTTGGACTCACCTATACCGTATGCCGTAAAGCCCAGCTCTTGGATATCCTTGGTCTCAAAGTGTTTCTTGAAATATGGGATCATCTCCTTGTAGAAAATCGACCTCATCTCTCGAGGAACCCCCGGAAGTGATGCTATGGTCATCCCTTCGAACTGGGAGATCACACCAGGAGCAGTCCCCACTCGATTCCTAAGGGGAATTGATCCCTTGGGGAGGGTAGCCATCTTCGTCCTTGCCTCGTTGACCATGTTGTCCCCGTACCTCTCGTGAATCAGCGTCATCGCCTCCTCACTGAACTCCATCTCCACACCCATGAACTCAGCGACACAGTCCATCTGTATGTCATCGAAAGTGGGGCCAAGACCTCCTGTGATTACGAGGAGATCTGGTCTGCGGGAGTGAATCCAGCGGAGGGCATCAACTATGGTCTCCTTGTCGTCCTCGACCACGAGGTGGTGGCTGAAGGTGAACCCCAGTTTGGTGAGCTCCCTCGAAATTTCAGTAGCATTGGTATTGACCGTCCTGCCTATTAGCAACTCATTACCCAGACAAAGCATCTCGGCCTTCATAAATTGTAGATATAGCCATGCGTTAGAAAGCTTTTCTCACGGGGACGAATTATGTACCCTACTCGATGAACTCGACAGTGAGCGTGTCACCGTCCTCCAGACCCCACTCCTCCCTGAAACAAATGGAGGAGACAATCTCAATTATCTCGCTCTGGTGAGATGTCAGGAGCGGTCTGACGATGACCGAGAACCTCTCGTGTTCTCCGTTGCTCAACCTGATGGGAAGTGTGGCAATCGCTCCGACTGGCTTGCCCTCGTTTACGAGGTTGTCGAAGGTGTGGGCAGAATCGAAGAGTCTCCCAACCAACTCAGCATCCTCTGGGGATATTACCAAGTTGAGGGTCCCACAGAACGGTTCCTCTTTCAGCTCCTTGGTGAAAATTGACTTGTACACTGGAAGCGCTAGGAACTTCGCTCCCCTGTTGAGACCGGAGGTCAGGGAACCGGTTAGACTGGTCATTACACGCCATCCGACCCACAGTTTATAGAGTTAGACTTAGAAACACGGGACAGGTACCTAACTTCTCGTGTTGGATTACTTCAAATTGGAAACTAACTGCTACAAAGGGAGAGTCAGCACAGAAAAGTGACTAACCAACTCAAATGAGAGACAAATCATTGCCAAGGGAGACCAACTGCTATAAAGGGAAACTAGCTACCTCAAAAGGAAATGAAGACTAGTAGTAAGAAGGGACAAACCCAATTAACCAAACCAGTGGTCAAAGGAAGATGAAAAATGATGCACTCACGGGCGTGAGTTCAGAAGATCCGACTGAGTCCGCTCGAGTATCGCCCGAGCCACGTCGACCTTGTTCCGCAATGAGCCGGTTATGGCCTTGGGGAACTCCAGTCCTGCGATCATCGTGTAGATCACCTCCATCCAACCAAGGTACCTCGCTGCAATCTCCCTCTCTCCATCTAGGAGCTTGGTCAGAACGAATCGTCGGAGCTCGCCAACGACGTCACCCAATGCCACAACCCAGATCCATTTGGGTGCCAGCAGCTCCTCAGCAAGGGGTACCTCTGTCCCTGTAAGAACAGCCCTGAGAATCCTGTACTCACAGTATTCCTCAACTCCAGAGACAAGGGGAGACCATCCCGTCAACCTCTCGAGGGATGTCATCCTCTCTCCGATCTCCCCCATCAAATCGTGGGTCTCCTCGAATATCTCGTTATCGTCCTGACCCCTAACCAGAAGAGCTATGCCCCTACCGCTCCTGCGATTCAGCTTCCTGTTCAATCTCAGCGTCTCCTCCCTCATCCGGTCTAAGTCGTCAATCTCCTCGATTACCCTGTCAAGGTATTCTCCGATCCTTCTCGTGTTGTCCATACCCAGTGATCGAAGGAGGGATGTTAAGCAATACGATGGATGTGTTTATATTTGTAAAATCCTTCTGTGTTGTAATATGGACACGGACGAGTTAGTACAACTGATGGGGGAAGCAACCCGTATCCTTGAGAAGAGACCCACAATTACCCACACGGATGGGAATATCCTAGCAGTCGGAGATGTGCACGGTGACATCAGCTCCACAAAGAGAGCAATAGAGCTCCGTGATAGACTGCAACTCGACCAAGTTGTCTTCATCGGAGACATCGTAGACAGGGGTTCTGACCAGCTCGGTACCCTTGTCACGCTCATGAGAGAACTGATCTCAAACCCCAACCGTATCCAGCTGATCAGGGGCAACCACGAGGATATCGCAATTAACCGGAGATACGGCTTCCTCGACGAGCTCAAGTCGAAGGGGATTGATGTCAAAACAATTATCCAACCCTTGGGTGAACTCTATAGTAGCATGCCTGTCGCCGCGATCATGGACTATACTGCATTCATTGTTCATGGAGGAATCCCGTACTATGACGGTGAGATCAACATCTGGTCAATTAGCAGGGGTGGGCCGCAAATCGATCCATTTGATGACTGCTTTGGACTACTCTGGAACGATCCCGCGGAGGCACAAGACAAGAACACAGATAGGTGGGGGGAGAACCGCCGAGGCTCAGGAATCTACACGTTCTCAAAGAAAGTGGTAGATGAGTTCCTTGACCAGCTGGGTCTGCAATACCTCATCAGGGCCCATATTGTCCAGAAGAACGGATTCTGCTGGTACAACGACCGGACTCTGTCGCTGTTCAGCGCCAATTCCGGGAAGTACAGCAATATCAAAGTCGCCTATGCCAAAGTCTCGAATCAAGGGATCAAGATAGTCCGCTAAATAAGACCTCCAGCAATCCAGAGGTGACCAACTTTTTATAGCTAAACCATCCTCATATCACCTATGGAAAGACCACTCAAAGTCGCAATAAATGGGTTCGGAAGGATAGGAAGACTCGTCCTCAGGGCTCTCCTACAGCGCAAGGAGAAAGTAGACATCATAGCAATCAACGACCTCTCCAACACGGAGATGCTCGCCCACCTCTTCGAGTTCGACAGCATCCACGGACGATGGGACGGAGAAGTCATTGTGCATCCCGAGACAAACAACCTCGTGCTCAATGGAGACGAGTTCACAGTATTCTCTGAGAGAGATCCTGAGAAGTTACCGTGGAAGGAGATGGAAGTGGACTACGTCATCGAGAGCACCGGATTCTTCAGGACACGGGAGGGGATGGAGAAGCACTTAAAAGCAGGAGCTAAGCGAGTGATCCTCACAGCACCTGGAAAGGGAGTAGACGGGACATTCGTCCTCGGTGTGAACTTCGAGGAGAACTACGATCCAGACAAGCACTTCATGGTCTCGAACGCATCGTGCACCACCAACTGCCTCGCCACCACCTGCAAGGTTCTCGACGACGAGTACGGTATCGTCCACGGAACCATGACTACAATACACGCGTATACCAACGACCAGAGGTTGCTGGACTCACAGCACAGGGACTACAGGAGGTCAAGAGCTGCAACCATGTCCATGGTACCCACATCCACGGGTGCGGCCAAAGCGATCGGACTGGTGATGCCTCACCTCAACGGCAAGCTGGACGGGATGGCAGTGAGGGTACCCACCCCCAATGTCTCACTCGTAGACCTGACGGTTAGGCTGGCAAAGGAGGCGGAAAGCAAGGAAGAGATCCAAGAGGCCTTCAGGAAAGCTGCTGAGACCAACCTCAAGGGGATTCTCGACTACGAGTGGAGGTCGCTCGTCTCCATAGACTTCAACTCCAACCCGCACTCTGCAGTCGTCGATTTCCCGTCCATGATGCTTGTGGAGGGAACTCTGCTCAAGGTACTCTCTTGGTACGACAATGAGTGGGGATATGCAAACAGGGTCGCTGACCTCGCTTTCAGGATGTGGGAGAAGGAGTCCTGAACCTATATAGCAAATAGAATACCATAAGCGCATCAAACCAGACACAGAACAGCAGTATACCCAGTGAACGGACATATTTTATAGGACAACTCCCGGATCAGGAACAGAGTGAGATGGGAAGACTCATTCCTCTCACCCATTATGACCTTGAAAATGAAACCCTACAGTAGGATCAAGAAGAGGTCAAAGGGTGACAAGAGAGTGAAAGTACTCCAGATACCAAGGGCTATCCGAATCGAAGGAAAATTGGCATCATTCCACGAAAGGGATCTCTGGGAGATCACGGATGACCGAATACCATATGCATTCCTCGTCATAAATGTCCTCGAAGAGGAGGTCACGGTCATCGACCTTACGATTTACAAAACCGAAAACAACTGCGAAGAATGCAGGATACTTGCTCAGAAATTCATGATCAAGTCTATCGGAGCTTGGAGCTTCACCCAACCAGAAACCCACGTCTGCCGCTCGGTGATCGAGGCAAAGATCGAAGACAGGATCCACGCCAAGCTCAGGATATGCCACCCAAGGGAGGGATTCAGGTACGATCATATTCACATCAACCCATACCTCGATCAAGTCATGGAGTACCTCGAAAGATACGTCGGCCACTACCTCCACTGGCTGGAGTGAGTCTGAGACGAGCACGGTAATGTTGATGATTATAGCACACAAAAATGTAATGAGAAATTAAAATAAAGTACACATAACGTGATATTTTTATGAGCGTGAAGGGATTCGAACCCTCGACCGACGGATTACTCCGATTAGTCAACTGACTCTTAAGAGTCCGTTGCTCTGCCAGGCTGAGCTACACGCCCGAAGAATCTAGGTGTTGTACTCGCAACAGATAGTTCTGTATTTCTCTCTTCACGTCTAAAGTTAAAACTATCGGTAATTACACACATAATCAAACGGGTTGTTTAGGAACTATATTCTTGGAGTCATCTACGGGTAGGTCAATTTTTTATGTGGGGACAATTTTTATGTGAGGAATTTTGTGTTATTATTTTTGAATGCTATTCCTACAATATCGCCCCAAGGTTGTTTCTTGGAGAATTTTCAATAATTTGATATTGATAAAGTTGGGATACTTGTTAGTTAGCCATTTTTGTATTGAGTTATCTTCTCCTGAAGTTATTTGATAATATGTACTCATGTTGGAGCAATCGAGTTATTTTTGTTATCTTTTCTACGGTTATTGCTAATATTGTATTGATGATAACTTATTTCTACCTTGACGTTAGGGTGATTCATACGTTATAGAATTCAATCTAAGTCACCTTGACTAACGTCTTAATGGTTATGAGTAATGATATGTTATGGATTAAGTTCTTGTGATTGTTACTGTGATTATATCGAATTTTGATGAGGAATGTATCATGATGATTTGCCTTTTGGACTTTTCACGAGTTTATATTTTTTCATGATTGTTCACGAATCCTTGGTCGGGTTCATAGTAACACCTACCATTAAAGAAGTAAGGAATACCGCCAGTTCTTTTTGTCTCGCGTCAACTTTTATAGGTGTCATTGGACGGTAGATACGAGAGGCTGTTCGATTTGTTGGATGATGTCACGCGGGGTACTGTCGAGGTAAAGGGAAGTACACTTACCTACAATACGGTGGGAGAGGGTGATCTGACATTTTTGATGGTGCATGGCAACCCCTCCTCATCGTACAGCTTCAGGTACCTAATGGTTGAGCTGAGTGGTGATGCCCGTTGCATCTCGCTGGATCTTCCGGGTTTTGGAGCATCAGATAAGCCTGAGGATCCGGGGTTTTACACGCTGGACAACATGATTGATATCTACAAGGGATTCGTTCTCAAATTGGATCTGCATGACATCGTCTTGGTCGTGCACGAGATTGGCGGGCTTATTGCTACCGGAGGAGCTATTGACGACCCTTCCCGGTACCGTGGGATAGTCTTGATCAACACGATCACCCGTCCTACGGAGAAGCTTCCACTAAAAGTCAGGAGGAAATACATCTCACCACCTGACTTTGACTACAACAGGGCAAGGGGCTACCAGGAGCTGATTTTCACCAAGGGCTACCAGACCGTGGACGCGGAGAGTGTGGAGTACCATCTTGGAGTCAACAATGACGATAAGACGACTGTTGGAATCCTGAGCTTGCTGAATGCCATTCCTCGTTCCAAGTCCCATCCGAACTACTCACGGGTCTTCACGATCCTCTCGAAGTTGGAGTCTTGGGACATACCCACCCTGTTGATCTTCGGGGAGAAGAGCTACTTGTTTGACTCTAAGCGTGGTGAGGAGCTCTCGCGGAAGATGGCTCGACCACGTTTCCATTCGGTGGATGGTGGTTCGTTCTTTCTCCACGAGGAGAGGTGGCAGGAGGTTATGTTCTTGATTGACGAATGGAGATCGATCCTGTAGTCGAAAACGTAGGTGATTGTTCGATATGATTTTAACCACGTAAGATGAAATATGGTGTGGTGAGTATTTGGTGAGCAGATTAGGGTTTACGATTATACTGGGCATCATCCTGCTTACCACGTTCACAGTACCTCTGAGCGCGGAGCCATACTCAACAAATACCTTGGTTTTGGAGGAGGGGGAGGTCTCACAGAAGCCTCCTCCCGAGCCAGAGGAGAATGACTCTCTCCCGATACTCTCGTTGGAGTCCAACAGTGTGGAGAGAGGAGATACATTCAACGCCACCTTTGGGATGCAGAATCAGAGTAACCCCGAGCAGTTCATCGGGGGCTATCCCTACTCGCTCATCCTCGAAGGGCCGATCGAACCCCACTACCTGTTCAATGGGACGACCGTTCCGAAGTTGGTCTCGTTGAAGGTTGAGACCTATGATCCAGATGACTTCAACCACTTCCCCGCTGGGAATTACACCGTCAGGTTTGTGGTTAACTCCACGAACAGGGGGTTAATGGAGGTTAATAGGACCATCTCCATCACCATCAATCCAGACGCTAAAGTGCGTTTCATCATGGCACAGGTAAACAGGATAGGCTTTGCGGTGAACAGATCTGAGAACATCATTCTGTTCATGGAGAATATTGGTTCTGCCAATGCTTTCGACATCAGGATTAACATACAGAAGATAGAACCTCCGATCGGTCTTGAACAGTCAGTGTTTCCGTTCAGGTTGCCGATACTCAAACCCAATCGCTCCGAACCAGTCTATTTCAGGTTGGAACCAGATCGGTTCGGTATAGGAACGTTAGAGCTCCAGACTGAATACAAGAACTCTGAGGGTGTGGCGGTCAATGGAATCATAAGCATGGATGTGGAAGTCCTTCCCAAGATCCAAACTGATCTTAAGATTAGTTCAGACATCAACGTGGAGAATATCTCCAAAGTTGTTGTGACACTGCAGAATCTGGAGAAGACACCGGTACTCATCCGCAACCAACTGGAATCGGACAAGATCATTTTCCCACCAAACAACTTTGACGAGACTACCCTAGAGGACAGCATGGAAATTGAGTTCCTCGGATCAGTTTACGACAAGGGGAGGGCGTTCATCACCTACACGCTCTTCTTCATCGACAGCGACGGAGAGGGAGAGGCTGTGCTGGTCAAGGAGAGCCACTCGATCTTCATCAGCGACAGTAGTATTGAGGTACCGTCGGAAGGTGGTGACCTTACCACAACGTTCTTGATCATTCTGCTTACCTCAATCCTCGCTGGTATTGTAGTCATCATCGTCCTCCTCCTCAAGCCTCAGCTGAAGAACATGATCCTCCGCAAGCTTCTCCCGACTAAGATCAACAGGTCGCTTGACTACCCCACTGACAAGATCATAGTTGACGGTTCGAATGTTGCGTGGGATGAGCCCACACCGGACGGAAGGGCGAATGTCGACAACTTGATCATCGCCATCAATGAGCTGGAAAACGCGGGTTTCAAGGACATCCGAGTCATAGTGGACGCGGCTCTGAGGTATCAGGTGAAGGACACCAAGAAGTTTGACCAGCTGAGCAAGAAGGGGACTTTCAAGGTTCTTCCTGCCAAGGTCTCAGGTGATCTTTTCATCCTCAGACTGAGCCAACAAACGGGGGCACTGATCCTCACCAACGACCTCTTCAAGGAATTCAGGGAGAGGTTCAAATGGATAGATACCCGCAGGGTTCCCTTCTCGGTGATGAGCGGGCAGTTCTTCCTACACCCGATAGCGAGCGAGTACGACAACTGAGTGAGATGGGATGAGAGCAGCATGTTGATTAGATAACTAATCTGGAAGTTTTCGTATCAGATCATTTGAGAAATCGGTTATTGAGTTAGTAGAGATATTGGGTCATTTAGCTATATGGCGGATAGATGTAAAGTCGTTGAATCTCTTGGAATTGAGACAGCTTGTGCATGCAAATCTGAGGAGATAGAGTTCAGAATCAATATAGAACTAATTACCAAGAAGTGACTGAACTAGCTGAGGCAGCAATTGATCACATGAAACATTCAAATATTGCATTAATTCATTGTTGATGTATTCTAGATTTAATCTAATGGATAATTACTAATCCATCCTCTTGCCAGATGAGAAGTCAAGAAATGCCTTGAAGGCATCCTCGTGTTCCATGTACATGGGTGGAGCCTTGAACAGGTAGGGAGCTACCGAAGTCACTGGTCCACCAATGACACGGTTGAGGGCGATCTTAGCACATCGAATTGCGTCTATCAGCGTAGCCGCTCCATTGGAGCTGTCGATTGACTCCATGCGGATGTCCATGGTTACGGGCTGTCCGAGGAAGCCCTCTCCTTTCACCCAATAGTTCCCGATCCTCGTGGATCCAAGGAAATCGAGGTAGTCCGTGGTTCCCGAGGCAATGTTAAACAGCTCATTCGTCGATCTGGAGATTGACTCCTCCTTGACCTTGCGCTTGAACTGCCTCCGGTCGTAGTCGAGTGTCGTCAGACCCTCAAGACCACCGCTGACATCCAGTTGGTAGGTGTCCTTCACCCTCACACCGATCTGGAACAGCAGGTTGATCAGACCCTTGTGGAAGACAGTTCCGCCTGCCTGCGATTGGAGGTCATCACCCAATAAGGGTAATCTTGCCTCCCTGAACTTCCGGGACCACACGGTGTTCCGGGCAAGGGGAGCTGGTGAGGCGTTGATGAGAGCCACATTGGCGTCCAGAGCTGCTTGGGCGAAGTATTCCGCTGCCTTCACGGAGCCGGAGGGGACTGCGATGACGAGTACGTCTGTGTCTGACTCCTTCAGCACCTTGACTAGGTCACAGTCCTTCTCATTTGATGGTTTGATCACCATCTCTGCCGTCTCGGCCACACCATCGAGCACGGGGACTTTGTGTACTTTCACTCCGAGTGGGGGAATATCCATCGTGGTCGGAGTCTTGTTCGGTGCTGCGAAGATCGCCTCGGTGACGTCCTTGCCCACCTTCTCCTTGCTCACGTCAAAAGCTGCGACGATGTGGATGTCGTTGATCTGGAAACCACCGACCTTGGGGTGCAGAATAGTCTTGTCGTTGGGCTTGTCCTTGTAGTAGTACAGCCCTTGGATCAGCCCGGAAATCATGTTACCGACACCGGCGACTGCTACCTTAATTGCATTTGAGTTGTTTCCCATCATCTCTCTAATTCACCTCTGATGTATTTCTCGATATTTTCCCTCGCCAAGAAGTCCGGGACCTGCTCGGGAGGATGTTTGAATGCGTATGAGCTCATGGTGATGAGCGGTCCTGCGATACCCCTGTCCTGTGCGATTGCCAGTGCACGGATGACGTCTATCATCACTCCGGCGCTGTTGGGGGAGTCCTGGACTGAAAGTTTGAGGTTCAGGTGTATGGGCTGGTCACCGAAGTTCCTCCCCTCGGCGTTGATGTAGCAGACCTTCTCGTCGGCGAGGAAGGGGACGTAGTCCGAGGGACCTATCCTCACGGGGATGTCGTAGTCAAGGACGCTGGTCACGGCCTCAGTCTTCGATATCCTCTTGGTCGTCAACCTCTCCTCTCTCTTCATGTTTTCAAAGTCGGTGTTTCCACCGATGTTCAACTGAAAGGTCTGGTCGACGGCAATGCCCCTGTCCTTCATCAGCTGCATCAGCACCCGGTGGAGGATAGTCGCACCGAGCTGAGACTTGATGTCGTCTCCGGCACAGGGTATGCCCGCCTTTGTGAACTTCTCTGCCCACTCCTTGTCCGACACGATGAACGAAGGAATACCATTGGCAAATGCCACTCCTGCGTCGAGAGCAGCCTGTGCGTAGACCTTGGTGGCATCCTCGGAACCCACGGGGAGGAAGTTGACGAGCACATCTGCCTTGACGTCCCTGAGGACCTGTGCGACGTCGACTGGCTTGGTCTTGGTCTCATCATAGCAGAAGAAGGACTCCCTCATATGGGAGGCCACACCATCTCCGATTGGCCCAGGCTGGACGATGACTCCAGTCTTGGGGACCTCTGCGAAGGTCTGCACACAATTGGGTGCCTCCTTGATGGCGTCGGCGACATCCTTGCCGATCTTTCGTGAATTGACTTCGAATACCGCAACTATCTCAATATCTGAAACGTGGTATGGTCCGAATCTCACATGCATGAGACCGGGCACTGTCTCGTCGTCAGCTGCGTCCTTGTAGTAGTGGATACCTTGGATGACTGCTGAGGCACAGTTACCGAGACCAGCGATAGCTAATCTGATTTTTCGAGTCATAATTATTCTCTCCAACCATCCGTATTTTCTATTCATAAAAGTAATTGCTTCAAGTTGCGTTGAATCATTCATCGTATTTTATGACTTTGTCGAAATTTATCTTGAGCAGGAGTTCGGTAAGTTTGTGCTTTGTCGAGGATTCAGAGAACCTGTCAAGTGTGCTCAGGCACATCTGACGGTAGTCAAGGCAACGTTCCATAACGGCTTGAGTGGCACCTGAACGGATAAGTATCTTGCGGATGACCTCGGGGTCGTAATCCACATCCTGGAGGTAGAACTCGCTGAGTATCCGGTGATCCTCACCCTTCACCCTATTGAACGCCTCAATTGTGATCAAGGATTGGAATCTGTTGACAATATCGCTGTCGGGTTCTTTCCCCAGATCGTCGAAGGTACCTTGGATAGCGAGGACGTCGTCCCTGAGCTGATAGGCAGTTCCGAAATTATCACCGAACATCTCCATTTCCTCTATGAGCTCGCGGTCGTCGGTCGCGAGAAGTGCAGCAGCCTTGGCCGCAGATCTGAAGAGGGAACTGGTCTTCTTCCGGAGGACGTCCATGAAGTACTCCTCAGATATAATCGTCGAGGACTTGAGATCCTTGGAGAGATACAGGGCGTACGAGAGATCCGACGCAGCACCTCCAACGGTTCTGACCACTTCTGCATGATCTGTTCGTGTAGCTAGGTCGAAGACAAAGGCTGAAAGATTGTATGCGATTGAAAGTGCAGCGAATGTCCCGTACTTCACGAAGAACGACAGATCACCCCTTCGGAGCTCATCCTTGTCGAAGACATCGTCCACAATGAGACTGGCGTTATGGGCGATCTCGATTGCAGATAGAATCGGGTGAATCTTCTTGAGTGGAGCGTTGTCCCCTGCAATAAGGCGGTAGACATAGACCGATAGCAGAGGTCTGAGCTTCTTACCCTGAGTACCGAAGTAGGGAGAGATCATTTTATACACAAAGGAGTCGCCATACTGAGTTTTTAGATCATCATTGATGGCGTTAACAATCAGCTGTCGATCACCCTCAAAGAGGTCTACAGCGTCTTCCTTTAATTTTTCAGCCTTGTCGGAATCGATCATTGATCTAACATAAGGTCGAGAATTTCGTTAATAAATATCAGGTTAAATACTACGGATTTTAG
>WAMJ01000132.1 GCA_015522385.1 Candidatus Heimdallarchaeota archaeon | reverse complement strand
TATCACCATTGAAGTGGTAAAGGGTGTACTTATCTATCCCCAAACTGATGTACTGTTGATCTTCTCCAGGGAATTCCTCTTGGAAGTTGATCATCGAGCTTACTATATTCTCCTTATGCATTAGAAGTGTCCTGAAGATGGGATCACTTGATTCTATGGTGAAATTTTGAATCTCCTCACATCCAACGAAAGTACTAACGTTAAGCAGAATCCTCGGTTTATACCTAGCAAGGAGAAAGGAATGTTCACTGAACAATGAACGTACGATAGACTCCGACTGTACTGATGATTGGTCATAGTAAAAATATTTCCCTGCATAAATTTTGTTAAAAACAGCATCCGTCATCAATTTCTGGATTATGTCCTCGATGACATAGTCTTGAGAGTAAGGGGATGAGATCATATCGATGAACGGATAGTTGAGGAGCTCAACTAGCTCATCCTCAATTCTGCCCTCGATTTCCATCAGTATTTTCATCCTTGGATTCTTCCTCTTAAGTTCGGAGAGCATGTGCAGACTTTCCTGCAAATTCTCCTTTGTCGTATTCAGAAGCATGACATCGATCCTGTCGTCTGGGAGGTTGGTATTGTACTCCATTATCGTGAACTCGAAACTCGAGAATCCAACTTGGTATATCAAAGAGCTGAGAATTGCTGATCTTATTTCTGAGAAGTTATGATATACAATCCTGATCCTGTATTGCTCCTTCAGACTGATGTCGATAAGCCCAGTGAGATCGTCCAGTTCTTGTGATATTATTCCTTCTGCTCTCTCATCGAGGAAGAGTGTCTCCCTGATTCTCTTCCCTATAAAGTGGTAGATGAGATCGGCACTCCTTACTAGTAGATCTGCGAGAAATGTATAGTGGAAGTCATTAAGTGACTCGAAAACGTAGGTGAAATTTATCTCGTCAATGGTAATAATGATAAAATAAAGCGAACCAATCCTCAATTTCCAGCTTATTCCCTTATGGTTTGAACACACTCCCAAGTGGTCGCTGATTGCAGAGATGTAAATCCCGATGAGAACATCTTTGTCCATAAGGCACTCCTTCCTGATCTCCGAGTACTTTATCACTGACTGATAGGAGATCACCAGTCCCAAGAAAGAGTAGGAATCGTTCAAGTGAATAGCTCCTGTACTCCGCCTAAGATCAGCAAGGGGTGTCCCTTCCTCTGGATTATTGAGTTTCTCCACAAGGAAATCTATTTCCTCAAGGTTAGCGATTGTCGTTGATATCTTCTCTTCCAGTTGATGCGGAGTGTATCCTTCATGGATAAATCCATCTATGTCTGAATTATTCTTCAACTTCTGGACACAGGGTGCATATTCCGCATAACCATAAACCTTGGCTGACTTGAAGATGCTCTTAATTATATTCACTGTTATGACAGAGGAGGTCGAGCATGAAACGGGGCAGATGATCAATCGAGGACTGGCAAGTTGTACCGACTCACGCACAAATTCCCCAATATTTCTGAAAGTACGTGTCCGGACCCAATGACTGGTTTGGGTAAATTTTTTCAGAATTGGAGAGTTTTCTCCAATGAAAATTATATCCCCGTCCTTCAAACATTCCAGAAGATTTTAGCTTATTATAATAATATCTTGTCAAATCCTGTGAACTAATATGTGTCTAAACTCTATTGGTTATACTATTCACACCGAATCCAAATTACTCGAATTTTAAAACAAGGTGTATCAATCTTCGAATATATTATCCGCTGATTCGAGGGACAGAATATCATCGTTTACGATAATTTTGACGAACCTACCGAGTCTCTTCCTCAGGTGTGGGGGTATCTGTATTTGTCCGATGGAGTTCACGTATACCAACATGGCTCGTGGATCCTTTTCGATGATTTCCGGTGTGGTGACTTGGACGAGATTCCCATCCCTGAGGTAGTAGGTGATGTCTACGGCCAGATCGAACAGCTCATCGTGCGTTACCACGACAATCGTTGTACCTTGCTCCTTGTTCACCCTCTTGAGGAATCTGATGATCATTCTCGATGTCTCCGAGTCCAGTTCCCCTGTGGGCTCGTCACAGAGAAGGAGTTCGGGCTCATTGACCATACTGGCCGCCAAGCTCGCACGCAGTGCCTCACCTCCAGAAAGCTGGCTCAGACGGTGGTGTGCCCTTTCCGCGATCTCGAATGATTCCAATAGATATCGTGTCCTTTCTTCCCGTTTCGCCTCGGGGTAACCTCCTATCATCATCACCTGCTCGATGTTTTCTTTCACCGTGAGCTCGGGTATGAGATTCTCGTATGCATCCTGCCACAACATTCCACAGAACGCTCTTCTGTATGTGTTCAGTGAGTCCTCGTCAAGAAGGTGAAGGGGAATGCCGCCGACAAAGACCTCCCCTGAAGAAGGCTGGAGATTTCCCCCGAGGATGTTGAGGAAAG
Organism: Candidatus Heimdallarchaeota archaeon; assembly: GCA_015522385.1. The sequence continues at coordinate 5,422 of WAMJ01000132.1, read as the reverse complement.
TTGTTTTCCCTGCTCCCGATGGTCCCTTGATGGAGACAAACCCTCCTTTCTTCACCCTGAGGTCAATGCCATTGAGCACTTGGAAGTTCTTCTCCTGCTCGGAATAAATCTTGGTCACTCTTCGGAGGTCTATCATGTACTCCATCTATAGACCCTCCACGATGTTTGCAGTGCTTTGCTTGGATATCCTTTGTGCAGGTATTGCAGCCATCCCGACAGCCAGTACACCTTGCACGAAGACGAACATCCCTATCTGTGTCCACGGGATTACGATCCGTAGTGGAGGTGCAGATCCCCTCGTACCTCCCAGCAGTATTGTGAAGAGAGGACCAGTAAGGAATAATGCTGTAAGGAAGGAGAAGAAAATTGCACTGAAGCTGAGGATGAGGATCTCGGACAGTAAATAACGCATGAGCTGGTCTCTAACCATCCCTACCGCCTTGAATATCCCAAAGTCTTTCTTCCTCGTCTTGGTCAGGACATACGCGTAGTACATCGTTCCCAAAATACTGATGACTATGGTGATAAGGAGGGTTGTGGTGAGTGAGGAGAGGATGAAGTACTCCTCGAACTTGGAGAGCGGTGAGAGCTCATCTACCATCGAGAAGACACTACCCCTGAAATTCAGCCGGCTCAGAACCACGTACTCCTCGTCGAGGTATTGTGCGTAGATATCCCTCGTCACCTGTTTGATGTCTGCACCGGGGAGGAGCTTCAGGAGAGTTCCGTAGTTCAGACCCCTGCTGAACGCATCAGAGAGGGTCTCCATCGTGTCGATGTCACCAACCACGTAGACGTCTGTCAGCTCGGATCTGTGTGTAGCTCCTGACATGTCCTTGGTTACCAGTCTCGGGAAGTAGTCGAAGCTCGCAGTGATGTTTAAGCGTACCGACTCTTGCGATCTGTAGCCGTACCTGATGACGAGAGAGTCTCCCTCTTCCAGTCCGAGAACCCGCATGGTCTGGCTGTCCAGAGCTATGTTAGACGAGCCCGGAGTGATGGCAGCGAGAGTACTGTTCAATGACTTCCTTGCGTAGTCCTCCTTCCAGAAGGCAGTGTTCGTGAAGGTAGAGGGGTCTACGCCCATGAGATTGTAAGTCAACACTGAGTCTGCATCCTGCCCCGGTAATCGCTCTACTAGGTTCGCCTTGTACACCATTTGCGAGACAGGGCTAGCAGACTCCACACCGTCCACAAAGACTCTATCGTAGCGCTCTGGTATCCATGTGTTCAAACCCTGTACGTACATGTCTGCGCCAATTGTATAATCCGTCACCTCTTGATTCGACCCTACGATGGTCGAGGTACTGACCATCCCTTGGAAGGCGAAAAAGAGGGTGATGAGCATCAGAGCAAAGAACTTGGTAGTGTATTTCCGGTAATGGAGAATACTGGTGAGCGAGAGGTGGACGATGTCGTCCGAGAATCTTCCCGACAACCTCTTGAGCAGGGGGAAGTAGAAGCGGTTCCCCATGAACGGCAGGCTCATAATAGTCGCGAGGACGGCGACGAACCCCAGTTGCTGGTAGACAAGAACGGCAAAGTCCGCAGGGACCTCAACCATAGGGATTACCAACCAATAGGCCATGGCAAATCCGAAGGTGTAGAGATCGAAGTTGCTACTTGTTACCACGGAGCTCTCTTCCTTCTCCAGATGTCCTATTGAGCCGAAACTGATGAGGGACGCCTCAAACATCCCGCTCATGTTGAAGAGGAAGGCGAGGAGTGAACCGACCACGGGGAGCTTCCAGTAGACGATGATCGGGATGACCTGCGGAATCGGGCCACCTCCCTCGATCGCCGAGACGACCGACATGGCAAACCCGGAACTGATCACACCGCCCACGAGCCCGACCACTGCCGATATAATCCCGTATGCCAGTGTCTCCATAAGCATGATTATGAGGAAGACCCTTGTGGAAGCTCCCCTGATCTTCATCTTGTAGAAGATCTCTATCTTTCGCTTCTGCGTGATGGAGATGGCGAAGAAGTAGAAGAAGAGAGAGACGACTATCATCGGAGCGGAGAACATCACCATTATCCTCTGTAGGTTCTGGTCATAGTTCAGGTATTCCTGTATGAGGAGGTCTAGGGGGGAGTAGGCAAATATCCCCACTGGGTCTATTCCCAGCGGTATGGCAATGCGTCTGAATGCCACCGTCTCCTCGTACAGCATCTCCACCGTGTCCGCCAGCAGGGTCTCGAAGGTCTGGATCTCCACCTCGGAAAGCAAGGGGATATCCACCCAGATTATACCCTCCGCCCACACGGTGCCCCAGACATGTGGGAATTCCACGTAGTCCGTCTTCCTCTCCTCGAACAGGTCGAAGAGCTCCCACTCCCCTCCAGCAGGGAGAAAATGAGTTCCCTTGAGCAGGCCTTCGTTCATCCTGATGTTATTTGAGCGGATGTACACCCAGTCCTCCGCCTTGACCTCCCACACCGTGCTTACGCTCACAGTCACGTTGTTGAAGGGGACAGAGGTGTCGGTGATAGCTTCCCCCTCCTTGAAGGACCTCTCGAGGAGCACCTGGTAGGTAGAGCGGTTGCCAACGGTGGTGATGGAGTCGGAAGGGGAACGCTCGATCGTCCCGAACTCAGGTGCGGGGAAGTACAGCTTGTCGGGGACGACGAGTAGCGACTCGATTTGGTCGTACTCGAGGTCGGGGAAGGTCGGTAGCTGACTCAGGATTTGGTAGTATTCGGGTGTCCACTGCCGGGTCTTGATCGTCTGAGTGTTCAGGTAGCGGGCGAAGGAGTCCCGTACCTCCGCGAGGATCATCTGGTACTCCACCATCCCGTAGCTCAGGCTCCTCGTCACCGATATACCCTGCTCCTCGAAGGTGCGCACGAGGGAGGGGAAGTACCTGTCGTTCCAGTCCAGCGCCGAGCTCTTGCTTATCCGCCTGAAGTTGTACTGGTAGGCAGAGAGGTCTGAGTTCTGGATGTAGTTGTCGAAGGCATACTGCTGGTAGCTGGTCGACACCACCACTGACTGCGTGAGGATCCCTGTTGCCAGGAAGAGCCCCACCCCCGAGCCGATGATGAAGTTCCGGTTGATCCTGAGATAGCGGAAGACCAACCTCGCAACATCTCGTTTCCCTGTACGGTTCACCCTGACGAACCTGCGTCTGATCGCGTTCGCTGGCCTGAACTTGAGGTATATCCCCGCAATGAGGACGATCGAGGCAAGAGCAACATACAGGAGTACGGTATTATCGAGGACAACGTAGAAAAGCAGAGAGTTCACCGGGATGAACATAAGGTAGAACAGAACTCTCTGGAGAATACTTCTGGAAGCCACGTCCCCCTCTGGGTACGGGAAGATATATACCCACTTTCTGGGACAAGACCCGATGGACACAGACGCGCAAAATGAAGCAAATCATTTGATAATTTTCATTTTTTCATAGATTGAATTAAAAGGGTGTTGCGCCTGCTCATGATGTTTGTTCATCTGGTTATTGCGTATTGGTTCGGGAATTATCCTCTCAGTCATACTCATAGCCACCTTAGTGAACATACGGCACAGGGGCAGACCCACCGTCCTCAACCGGATGAACAGCTCGGGTACCCTAATGATCATGGTCTGGAATATCCTTATCGATGTATCGTTCGTACTGTTCGAGATGGGTATCCACCCCCTTTCAACCACATTCCTAGGGATATCGCTCATCTTCCTTATCCTCTCACTACTCATCTTCAACAACTCCTTCGTCATCTACCTCAAGAGCAATGCAGAGATGTCTGAAAACCTGATCTACACCGGGCTCATCTTCCTCACCGCTTACCTCTCCATCGAGCCGTACCTCGTCAATGTGACGGAGGGCTTGAGTGATGTCCTCTTGAGAATAATCGCCCTATTTGCCGTTGTCACCGCTAGTGTCTCAGTCCTTGTGAATGCACGGAAGTTCAGCATGCGCAAGGAGTTCGAGCACACCCACGAGTTCGATGTCTTCGCCAATACAAGTAAGCTTCTCGCCGTCATAGCCGTAACATTATTGATCTCGCTATTCGTCCCAATTGACGCGGTTGTCATCGCACGGCTGGTCATTGCTGTCTCCTTCATCCAGATCTTCTGGCTCCTCAAGTCGGAGCAGATGTACTTCTATTCCCGGGGCAAAAGATTCTCCGTCATGATGGTCAATGCCAACGGGATCCTCTTCTACACATGGGACATGGAGAAGGAGCACGAGGAGGGGATGACCCCGCTCTTCGCGGTCTGGCTCTACTCCTTCCTCCAGATCATGACGGAGTTCTTGGACGAGGAAGTCCGACCGGAGTTCATCCGAGTGACTGATGACCTCTCAATGATCTTCGAGTGGAGAAAGGGCTTCTACATCATCACCATCACAGACCACCTCTCGAAACTTATTCCCGAGTCCATGAAGGGAACTGCGAACGAGGTGGAGTCGAGGATGAACATTGACGCCCTACAGAAGGGTTTCTACAACGATGATACCATCAACGAGCTTGACGAGATCGTCTCCAAGTACTTCTTCTACGTCCGGAGGGACATGAAGGGCCGCTCCTCATGATGTTGTATGCCACTGGTCTCTTCTACGTGCATAATCTGTATGTACCATAACATCAATGTGGGCCGTGGATTCACAGTGTTATTACCTGCCCCTCGGTGGCCACCCTGTAGCCCTCTACTTCGACCTTCCGCCTCTCCTCCGACCCCGGATCCAGAAGCGGATTTGTATGGTTGAGGTGCGTGAGGTAGAACTCGTTGGACGGTCTGCCGAAGACCACAACAGTCTTGGACACCGGTGGGTGTGGCACCTCCCCCTGCCTCCCGATTTCCCGGTCGTCGTAGAAGGTCGCGTCCAGCAGCACCACGTCAGCGGAGGTCAGCCTGTCAATGACCTCGGGCGTCAAACGGTCGATGTCCGGAATGTAGCACAGGCTGCGCTCCCCCTCGACCTCGAAGCCCACCGTGTCACCGTCCTCGTTGCGGTGGGGGACGAGGAACGGCGTGATCCTCCAGTCACCCATGTCCAGCGGGACGTCCGGCTCCATCTCCATCAGCACGACGTTTCCCCTGTCCACGAGGTGCGAGAACGGGCGGTTGCTCCTGATGAACTCCGCCACGGGTGCTGTGCAGTACACCGGCAGGTGCCTCGTGGAAGCCACTTCCCTCCCGAACTGTAGGAGCCCGGTGTAGTGCCCGATGTGCAGGTGCGTCAGGAAGACACCGTCTATTCTCCTGTCCCGGATCTGCAACGTGATGTCCGGGGTGGCATCCACCAAGAACGTGCGCGAGCCCCTGATCAGCAGGGAGGCCACCCTGTGACTGAACGTGGAGCAGTGGGCGCATGAGCAGCCGAGGTGGGGTACACCACCGTCCTGCGCAATCCCGAGAACCTCTACTTCTACCATACGCCTGCATGGGGAACGGGGTATAAGAACTCACTTGCTA
>WAMJ01000131.1 GCA_015522385.1 Candidatus Heimdallarchaeota archaeon | reverse complement strand
GTTTGTATTGCCAGTATTTCATGGTGCCAGTCCCGATCCTCAATGAGTAGAGGATAACCACATCTGCTGGAAGGTTAACTCCCATTGACAAGGAAGTAGTTGCAACAAGGATACGAAGTCTACCGTTTTTGAACTCTTCGATGACAAGACTCTTCTCTTCACTCCGAAGCCCAGCATGGTGAAAGCCAATTCCGTGCTCCATTGCCGATGAGAGGAACACAGTCTTAGGGAGGCTTGAATCAAGTATAGGATATTTCTGAACGATATTGGGAGTACAAATCGGAATGTGATCAATCAGAACCTTCACACGGGACTCTACATATCTCCGCTGGGAATCGAAGATTATGATCTGATGATCTGGATACAGATCAATAATCTCAAGGAGTTTATCTCTCTTATCTCCAGTGTCTATAGTGATAAATTCTTCCTTCAACTCCACTGATCTCCCTTCGTGATGGATGAGGTCGGCATCCAGCCACTCACATAACTTATCAGTATTACTTATGGTAGCTGATAGAGCAACTATACTCGCTGTAGAGAGATACTTCAAGTAAGCTATAAACATCTCAAACATAGCACCTCTAGACCCATCCGAGAGAAGATGGATTTCGTCGAGTATAACAAGTTTGAGACGCTCGATGAGCTCAATTTTCTTGAACATACTCCAGACCATTTCGGGAGTTGTGAGGAAGAGGCATCGACCAGGTCGGATATTGTGTACTTGATCGGTGATCTGCACTCCGATGGATCTGAAGTAATCGAGATCATCCTTTTTCTCTTTGATAAGCTCCAGCAGGGGTGCTACATATAGCACGATAACATCGCTGGATTCGTGGAAAACTTCTGACATCATGAACTCAGCAACTAGTGTCTTACCCGATGTTGTCTCGGCACTAACAAGCAGATTGTTCTTCTCTCTTCTCCATTTCATGAACTTCTTTTGGATACCGAATAGCTCACTGATGTTATTATTTTTAAGTACAAATAAATGCTCCTTACTGAAATTTCCCTTGTCCATTATTTTTCACCGTATGTTAAATTTGCCGTAATATAATTTAAGCTTAGATATCTGTCACGTAAAGCGGAATTATTTCAACATAGGTGGAGAATGCTATTCCTTTCTACAAAAAATAGCGAAGAGTATCTTAAATTTAAATGAGTGCTTGACCTTCGTTTCTTCAGAGGTGGAAGTCTGCTCGTTATCGATTGGAACCTTATCATTGAAAAGTAACGAGTAGTAACTTTCAAAATTAGAGAAGAGCTGATCGGGATACTTACTAAGTTCATCAAAGAGTCCCTTCTCCTCACTCGTGAGAGAAAGAGGGTCTTCCAAGAGATCGAGTATCTGCTTGAACCTATTAAGGTCACCTACAATACTCTTAACACGGTCTTGATCATCCCTGTAGATGTTCGTGAGATTAATTTTCAACTCGGAATAGACGTTCTTCTGTATAGCAAGTTTGACAGACTCCGTCGACTTTCTCCGATCCTCTTCGATGATATGCTGGAAATGGGAGGAGATACTCTTCTCGAATTTGGAGATATGTTCGGTAAACCGGGGAACAGGAGTACGGAAACTCCAAGTTTTTTCTTCTTTTGCTATAACCTCTATCATTGAAATACCACTGTGTAACTCGTTCTCTTCCACATCATAAAAACCACTCAAAAGTTCAGTAGAAACAATGTGTGAGTTCACATCCAAGAAGGTAACCTCACCCACAAACCCAATGCCCTCCCGAGAGTATGGTATCATGGAGTACTGGGGATAGGTGAAACTGTCACAGTCTATGCCCATCGTCTCTATGTACTGGCGAATGCGATCAAGTGCCTCCTCATCCTCATTGATCTTTGTATTCAGAGAATTATCGAACTCATTCATCATCTCCAACTCATCCATGATATCTGTAATTGACTGTTTGTTGGAGACAAGGGAATCAAGCTCTTTCAATTTCTTGTTCAACAATTGCATGAGTGGTTTGAGTGGAAGTACCTGTGAGTCGAAGTTTGTCAGGTTGTAGATACCCTTCATCTTGTTCTCCAAAGTTTGGATGATACTGAGTTGTACCTCTAGAGAATCATTTGAGAGGATATATTCATAGATTGTGATATCACCTCCTGAAACTCTGGGTCGGTCTATTCTACCTATCCTCTGTTCTAGTACCATGGGATTCCACGGTAAATCCAGGTTGATCATGACACTTGCGTCTTGAAGGTTCTGACCAACGGAGAGTGTATCCGTAGCCACCAGAATATTTATCGATTTACCATCGTCCAACAGAGTTCTACACATCTTAAGGAGAACCTTCTCGTTGCTGTCCTTGCTGTGAGATATTCGCTTATCTATCTCTTTCCCAACTGGAGCAAACATGGCCAAGATAAAATTCCTCTTCCGGACAGTGGTATTCCAGTAGCAGCTTCTTGAATATTTCTTGTCAATATCGTCTTCAAGTCGTGAATTGTTCCCAACCACCAAACCAGATATCTCTCCGTATTTATCTAATATACAGTCATAGACGTATCTACAGGTTCGGGCGAATTGTGAGAAGATGATGATCTTCTGATCACTGTGCTCCTCGAGGTGTGAGAGTAACTGCCTAATCTGGGGATCGTCCACGAGGAGCTTATCCAAGATATCGATGATTGATCCGATCCTCTCTTGATCGGCTGTAAGATCGGATTCAAGATCCCTGATCGATTCGAACAATTCGTCGTCACTGAGATTGCGCAATATCTCTTTGAATGAATTTATCAGATCACGGCGTTTTGTTTCACTTACCGAGAGGATTGTATTATCATACGAGAGATTGAGGTCCTCCTGATCAAGAACAAGAGATTCTATGAAGGATATTATTTCCGCCCTACTCTTCAGGGCAGAAATCTCTGTTGTTTTACTTGCGATCTTCTCTGAAGTCTTAACTAGGAACTGTCTAAACGTATATAGCGAGGAATCAAGG
>WAMJ01000130.1 GCA_015522385.1 Candidatus Heimdallarchaeota archaeon | reverse complement strand
TCGATTTACTCTAGCATCTGGTTTATGAAATCTATATGTGAAAATGTATGTTAATAAAAGTCTTATTGGATCGATTAGGAATCCTTCTCCATCGGTACCTTCATCTAGTTTATCTTTAAGAAGATAATTAAAGAATGGGACAGGATTTCTTTCCCCCCTTTTCAGATCTTGATCTAAGGATCGTAAAATATCTTCAGTAGGATTATTAGATAGGTTAACAATAAATTTTTCCCAGTGCTCTAACTTAATATTATAATTACTTAGACTCATTGATAGTCTGGATGGAGTTAAATAAATCAGCGGGATAGAATATGCTCTCAATCCATTGATTAAATCAATGACAAATGGATAAAGATCAGGAATTTCAACTGGATCAAAGAAAGTTACAACCCGATAGTCATAATATCTAAAATGAGATGGATACCTTGCTAATGCACCTAACATCTCACTGTACCCCATGTATAGTTCATCTGACAATGAAATTTTGCTATCGGGTAACGAACTTATCGGTTCTAGATTGTAATAAGATTGGATTACATTGTATGGATTACCCATAAATCTAGGATCATATGGCCTTGACGAATCTTCCATGCCCATACTCCTCAAGATCTGGTTAATCTTTGACCATGCTGAAGAATGAAAAATATTGTAACTTTTCATCTTACCCTCTATAGATATTTTTTCGAGGAAAGCAACATCTGCTTCTATTTCATCTAATATTGCTTCATGAACTACAATCTTGTAGCCCAATTCGATGACTAAGGTTACCATATCGCCAAATTCTGAATCAAATCGTCCTATAGTATCCGTATAATTTAGTTTGTCTTTTTCTCTCATTTCGATTAACTTATGCTGTATCTGAAATAAGGACGTAACACTAAAGACATCCACCCCAGGGATATTATACTCCCTATATCTCTGGAAAAATGGAAAGAGAGAATTAATATGTTTAAAGATATCTACGACGATTCTTAAATACAAATCTTCTGGGTTCAATTTCAAAATATACTTCGTCTGCTCTCGATTATAGAGACTTATCTGCTTATTCAAAAGGTCTATTGCTTCTTCCTTATCAAACAAATCAATTTGGTCACATTTTGGACATAAGATCGCCTTTTTCATTTTAGAAGATTGAATTTTAATGGTATTACATTTATGACATTTATCCAAAAAATACTTGAAATAATACTTCTTTATTGTCTCATTTTTGACTTTCTTCTGATTTCCCATAACTACAGATTTTCAGGAGTGCACTTATATTTTATCGTGTATTATAACCTGTCCTGTAAATTATACCAACCTTTTCAAATCCTCTCTTAATATGGAATGGAAACCATGGTTGGACTTGTCACCAATTCATGTCAGGAGGTAGAGATAACGCTTAAATATGATTCCAGGGGCGATGGTTTTCATGGAACGACTCCTCATCACCCTGATCATCACGTCTATCATAGTACTACCTGCCCCTGCGCAGTCTACTCCTCAGCCCACACTTATATCGCTCTCCTCCTCTGTCGTCTCAAGGGGGACTAACGTCATCATCAAGTACGATGCGTACAGGGATGAGGAGGGACTGAATATCACCTTCTCGAACGGAGAGGTCCTCGCTGCTACGCAGATCTCGACGGACGGAGACACCGCCCGCTACCACCTGATCTACACTGTGCCCTTCTCCGTCTCCTTCAGGGCGTACTCCTACTCGGGAGCTGTCAGGACTGCAGAGGGATATGCTGACAGCAATGGGTACACGGGTCACTGGATCAGGGAGGTCGGAACTCCCGCTCCGGTAATCGCGGGGCACAATGCCAGTCTCGACCTTGTGAACACGGGAGAGTGGACTGCTGAGTTAGGAAGTACCATCGAGATCAATGTCACTCTTTATGGCTATGGAGAATTCACCCCTGAGGTCTCTATCCTCTCTGGGTACCGCAAGAACGTGCTGGAAATGGAAGCTCTCGACCCGACAAGTATAACCACCTCACTGAGCTCCGATACCATCACATACGACATTACATTCCGACTAAGACTACGAACTAGGTATCTCTTCATCACACTCAATAGCAGCTATGGCTACATGGGACAGGATGATTTTTCAACTAGTCCTAATTTCCAGAGGGTCAACAATGGTTTCGGTCTTGAGATAGTCAAGAATGGTAGGTACAATGACACACATACCTTCCGCCAAGATGAACCTCTGAACTACACCTTGACTGTAAGAAATGAGGCCAATATGAGCCTCTCTTTCAAGCTCATGGAGAACTACTCATCCGATGTCAGACTCCCATTATCCGTTCGAACCATCGGAAACAACAGTTTGATCTATTATATCCTGACTGCTAAAGTACTAGATGGAGTGTACCTTGTTGTCTCACTGACTGACGAGTTGATCAACTCGACTGAGGTCATAGCACAGTACGTGATAGCGGTATTCAACGGATCGACCTATTTACGTTTCAGCAATCCGGTCGTGAGCCCTGACAGTGAGGTCATCCTCGGCTATGAGGTCGTGAACTCCGTGAGCGACGTAAGGGCCACTAACATAACGTTGGTGGGAAAGGACTGGAACACGTCCCTACTGGTCGACGAGACCAAGGTCCGGGTGAGGATGAAAACTCCTGGAAATCAGTTGGCGTACTTTGTTGTCAACAATACTGAGGGGGTGGTTCACAACCAGTCGATCACACTCATCTGGGATGTGACCGAACCAAGCGCCAGTTTGAACGTCACATACAACGGTGGTTTCATCATCGAAATCACGGCTGAAGAGACCGGAGAAAATAACAGCTTTATCCAGTCTATCGACCTTGGTTATCGCGGACTCAGAGAGAGAGTGTTCGATAATATATCCTTGGTGGATTCAGAACGGTTCGAGCTCAGGTTCATTGGTGGAGCACTAGGGTACGTCAACACCATCTCCTTGGTGTATAATCTCACTCTGCAGAAGGGCAACACCAACTTCACACTCACAGTTACAGATCTTGCGGGTAACAGCAACGAGACGTGGTTCGAGGTCGTTGACGAGACAGATCCCGGGGTGACTACGGTGCTCTTTATCTCCTCCGGTGTCGTGGTTACCGCTGTTGTATTCGTCTTCTGGCGGACGAGAAGATCATAAGTATGAGTGGGGGGAGGGTAGGGGCGGGGAACCGCCCCATATTGTTATAGCTTCTCTCAATATTTAAATCTCTTGGACACGGAATGAATTCTATCAGCCCTCAATGACAATTCCAAGCATAGCAAGCGAGGAGTACTCCCTGCGATTGTACGCTATTTTACAGTCAGGGCACACGTAATGGATTATATTCAGGATCTCTATCCTGATCTCACCGTCTGCCCCGCACTTAGGGCATTTGACACCATTCCCATCAGGGGCATCGATCCCCCGCCATCCAGTAGCCACATATCGCTCCTCCTCCTCGCTCTCCGAGTATCCCTGTCTGTACTGTCCCCACCTCTCCCAGTACTCTTCGTAGCTGATTTCCTGAACTTCTGACCAAGGATCGATGTCTGGATCTAAGACACCCTTCTCGATCAGGGTGTATCGGTCGATGTACTGGTGGTAGTTCCCCATGTCGAAGTACGTGATCATCCTGTGAAGGAGCCTCGCCGTCCACCACGCATCGTCCACCGCCGAGTGCTCGTGACTCTGGGTCTCGCCCAGCACCAGCTCTACCGCTTGGTGCAGCGTCGGCCACTTGTACCGATCCCACCTGTTCTTGATCCTAGTCACCCACCTGGCCTGCTGCATGACGCAGGGGAGGATGACGAGGTCATCGGGCATGAGGTCGAATGGAGGATGGGCTAGAAACTTAGTATAGTCGAACCCAACGTTAAATATCGCCACCCTCTGGTCCCTGAGCATGAGGCGCAGGTCGTGGGCTATCTCCTCTGGTGATCTGGCGTCTCTCAGTGAGTCGGGATCCAGTCCTCCCTCGGTGAAGATCCACGACTGCTTCTCCTCCTCCGTGAGCTCGTAGCCGAGGTACTCGTCCATCTCGGTCTCTATCTCTCCGGTCACGAGGTCGAGCGAGACCACCCCAATCTGTACCACCTTGTCTTTTGGATATCCCTGCAGACCCGTGGTCTCCAAGTCAAGTACGTAGATGTGCACATCATTATATGAGGTATTTTATTAAAAGGAATGAAATAATTTTGAGAAAAATAACTTGTGGGGCCGGTTAATTGCTAATCGTGTTGAGTAGATAGAATGTTCTACAGAAATTCAATCACTGCTTCCTCTATCATGGTAACTAACACTTCGTGGAACTATCTCAATAAAATTCATCATATAAATATGTCATATACAAAATATGTTTATATTACATTTACCTGTTGACGTCATGGACGGTAGGACAAGACTGTACATCCTATTGAGAGATGGGGAATATTACCTGTCTTCTCACCAGAGAATCAAACATGCAAGTGCATACGAGTGGCTGGGTCACCTTCTCCTCCCAGTCAAGGTGTATGACAAATTCTTCTTGGCGATAGAGGACAATGAGAAGCTCACAAAGGATCTCACTCATAGTATCCAATATCCTGAATACGTTTCCAAGATGGTCATGAGAGCGATCTCTGATGGAGATTACGAAGATACAAAGTATCTGAGGATCCACCGTACGACCTTCAGGTCAACGGTCAGATGTGTAACCTGTGAGTGCAAGACGAGGGCTCTCTATGGAATGACCGAGGTTACCTCAGTCTGCTACAGGTGTATCAGGTCAATCTACGAGAGAATCCATGGTTGGAGAACGAATGACGAGATTGCCTTGGAGAACTCCATTAAACTTCACGAATTCATCGATCATATCAAGTGAATTGCTTTATCAACCTTTATCAAATAACGTAAGTGGTTCTACCTGTGGATCTGCTCTCAACTCTGTCATTCGTTCACAACTATAATCTCGCATCAGGGATCATGACCAGATCAGGAATCCTCGATCTCGTGAAAACAGAACTCGCTGGAGTCCGTTACAGAAGCCTGCGGGAGCTGGTTGCGACTGGAGTGGAGATCACTATTGAAGAGATAGCGACAGCAGTATCGGA